>JAHBXR010000011.1 GCA_019636335.1 Pirellulales bacterium | reverse complement strand
GCCCCCGACACGTTTTGTTCATACCATCTATCCAGGCGAAATTGAACGCGTCCTTGTCTCGTGTGAAGCGAAAACGGTCATGACGGAGCACGGCAAATCACAGCCACGCGTTTTCGACGAACTCGGGTCATCACACGAGATCGTACATCAAGGAGATCGAGAAGCCATCGCAGCAGGGATTACGATCGTCAATATCGCCGAAAGATTCGTGTCGCCACTTCGTCAGAAAAACCGCAAACCACACTACTCGATCCACAAACAGCCGCACGCTACCGAGCGAATGGTCGCGCATTTGCGCGGTCTGCCTATTCGAGATTCAATCGACGAATCTGGCTTTGATGCGTTCGCGACCGTGATTCTCGACTGCGATAACCAAGGTCCCGCTGCCCTTTGGACCGATCCGCCTGCACCGCAACCCGGCGACCGCGACCACTACGACACTTTTATTCGCCGCATCGCCGAGGCTTATTCGGCGAGGTTTCGTTAGTCGTCGGTACGCACACTGGCAGTGCCGAAGAGACTGCCGGTATGCTCGCGCATTCGCTTTTTCGCGTAAGCGTAGTAGTGCGGATCCACCTCGGTGCCGATACTATTGCGTCCGCAACGGCTGGCCGCGATGTTCGTGGATGCCGTGCCCATGAAGGGATCGAGGACCGTATCCCCGGCGAAGCTGAACATGCGAATGAGCCTTTCAGCCAACTCGACGGGATAAGGAGCCGGATGATCTTTTGTCGACGCCCCCGTCAGCCCCTGCCAGATCTGCTGGAACCATTCGCGGTGCTGTGCTTCGGAGATTAGGCTGAGTACGCGCGACGTTACCGAGGGTTTGCGATACCCCCCCGGCTTGCGCTGCATGAGAATGAATTCAATGTCGTTCTTGATGACCGCGTTAGGCTCGTATGGCTTACCGAGAAAACCGCCACCATTCCCATTCTCGACTTCGTACACGGCATTGGCGATCTTGTGCCAGATGATCGGAGCGAGATTGTCGTAGCCGATCTTGCGGCAACGTTCCTGGATCGACGCGTGCAGAGGAACCACTGTATGACGGCCCTTGTTCTTGCGGCGCGAAAGGCAGACGTCACCCACTACGATGATGAGACGTCCACCCGGCACGAGCGCGTCGAACGCGCGCTGCCAAACCTGGTCGAGTTCATCGAGAAACTCTTCGTAGTCATCCACGTGTCCCAGTTGGCCGTCCGAGTCGCGGTACTCCTTCAGAGTCCAGTAAGGGGGCGATGTAAGGACGAGGTGGACGCTGTCCGGCTCCAACTCGATCGAGCGCGCGTCACATCTCGGCCTCGCACGCGCGAACCCACGCACCACCGACGCTGTCCGGCTCCAACTCGATCGAGCGCGCGTCACCCTGACGAAGATCGTGCGTCGTCGGAATCTCACGTAAGGCGGCCTCGATGAGCGCCGTGAGGCGGCGATCCTTGGCAATGCGCGGCAGGTCGGTTTGCGGTTCGGGTAAGCTCCGCAATTCGTCCGGAAGGTACTCGGCGAGTTTGTCGACGGTTTTGAGCATATGGGATCCTGTACGAGGCATTCTATCGCATCACGTAAAATCGGGCTACCAATAGCACCCGATTGTCATTGTCATCGCGCAAAACACACAAGTCGCTCAGAAGAAATTTCCTCCATTTCAGCCGTTTGCCCCCATGCATTCTCAATGCTAATCTGCTCCTCTCCCGTGGCGCTTTGCTGCCGCGTTTCTTTTGCTTCGCAGGACGAGGGATTTCCATGGCCGAGAGTATCAAAGCGCGGTTCGATCTGGCGGGCAAGGTGGCCGTTGTCACCGGGGCGAGCAAGGGGATCGGCGAGTCGATGGCTCGCGGGCTGGCCGAGTTCGGCGCCAAGGTGGTCGTCAGCAGCCGCAAGCTCGAAGCCGTCGAAGAGGTGGCCCAGGGGCTCCGCGCCGATGGCTTCGAGGCCACGGCCATTGCCTGCCACGTGGGCGACATGGATCAAGCCCGGGCGCTCGTCGATCAGACGGCGGCCAAGTATGGCGGCGTCGATATCGTGATCAACAACGCGGCGACGAATCCCGTCTTCGGACCAGTGATCCAGACCGACGAAGGGGTCTTCGACAAGATCATGGCCGTGAATGTGAAGGGGCCCTTCGAGCTGGCGAAGCGTGCCTTTCCGATCATGCAGGAGCGCGGCGGCGGCTCGATCATCAACATCAGCAGCATCGGTGGCATCAGTCCCGAGCCGCTGTTGGGCATCTACAGCGTGAGCAAGGCCTCGCTCATCAGCCTGACCAAGGTGCTGGCGGCCGAGTGGGGACCGGCCAAGATCCGCGTGAACGCGATCTGCCCCGGCCTGGTGAAGACGAAGTTCAGCCAGGCGCTGTGGCAGAGCGACGAGATCCTGAAGCGGTTCACCGTCGAACTGCCGTTGCGGAGGATCGCCACGCCCGAGGAAATCGCCCCGCTGGCGGTCTACTTGGCGAGTGATGCCGGCAGCTACACGACGGGGGGCGTCTTCGTCGTCGATGGCGGCCACACGATCTAACCGCTCACCGCCAAGCAGATAATAGTTCACACGTCGAGCAGTTTTCGGGCTTCATCCAGGCGCGGTGCCGGCTGGCCGTATTCGCTCGCCGTGACGCGCGACAGTGCGACCAGTTGCCGCCAGCGGTAGGGCGCCCGCGTACGGGCAAACTCCTCGGTGGCGGTGTTGTAAAATTTTTCGGCGTGCAGGGCGCCGTCCTCGCTGACCGCGTAGCGCAAGAGCAGGTCGAGCACGGGCTGTGGATCGCCGTTCTGTTCGCCGTACAGGTGCGTCGCGGCGCAGGCGCGGCCTTGGTCTTTCTGCCGGATGGCGTCGTCGAGCTCGTGCAGCAATTGCCGTGGATCGCGCGATTTCACTTGCTCGAGGTGCTCCTCGTAAGGGCGTGCCGGGGAGGCCACGATCTCGCTACCGCCGAAGCCACGATCGCTCGCCACCTGCCAGGCCGAGAGAATCAAGCAGGCCAGCGCGTTCTTGCGATTCGCCACCTCGGCGATATTTCGCCAAGCGTTCACCGAATCGCAGGCATGCACCCCGAGCGAATCGCCGTGTACGCTTCCGGCCGGCTTGCTCGCCGACGCCTGCCGCTGCGTGCGGCCCGGGTCGCGCAAGACCATATGATTCGCCGCGAGCGCGATGGCGTCGGCCACCGATTCCGCGCTCATCCCGTCGGCCAGGGCCGCGGCGACGGCGTCCGCGGCGCGGTCGGCGTCGGCAAAGTAGAGTGTCTCGGCCATCGAGCCAAGCCACGCATCGTCGGCTCGTCGCGTGCCAGGTGACATTTCGACGAGGCGATACTGATCCAACAACTTCGGCAACAGCTTTTGAATGCCGGCAAATCGCTCGTTGTATTTCACGTTCTCGCACGTGTCGGCACAGTAGTGCAGCGACTGCCGCAAGAATGTCACGGCATGTTCTTGCCCGACCAGATCGAGTAGATCCCAGGCGCGATAGGCCAGGACCGTGCGGTGGACGTCGACTCCTTCGGCCACGACGGGCAACAGATCGTTATAGGCCGCTTCGGGCGATTTCGCGGCGGCGGTCGCCAGTAACTGCTCCGCACGTGCAAGATCGTGCGCATGAATCGCCTGACGGATCTGCTCGGCGAGCGGGGAATCGCCCGCGGGTTGCATCTGTTCGACCGGCTTCAAGACCTCGGCCGCGCTGCCGCCGTGCTCTTGAATCCGGTGGCAACTGCGATAGAGGACCTTCAATACCGGCAAGGCACTTTCGCGCTCGGGCATTCGCTCCGCCATGGTCAGTGCCGGCGCCATCGCCATGAAGGCGTGAAAGCCGATGTAGTCGTCGCCGCCAAAGCTGCGCGCGTTCGCGAGTGCCGCTGCCGCCACCAGCTCGCGTAACGTCGTGCCGCGCCGGAGTTGTTCGACGAACATCGGCATCAACCGTTCGCTGGGGGTCTCCTGCATGAGCGAGACGAGTGCCTCGCGCGAACCGAACGAAAGACGCGAGGGAAGCTCGGCGGCAAAGGCGCGGGCGAGCCCCAGATCGACGGCCGTCCCATAGCCGACGGTCGCGACCAGCATTCCCTGGCCAACTTCTGCGAGAAACGCCCGACGATGACGCGGTTGCATGGCATGGCTCCTGGAGCGGGAAGATGCGCGCATTCTACCCATGCGCGCCTCGACCGCTCAAAGCCGAAAATGTTACAGGCAACACTTCGTCATCGTCGGTGCATCCCCCAGGTGGTGGTGAATTACCGTCGTCGACGACGGCGCCACTGGATGCCCGCCACGAGCAGCGAGCCCAAACCACCGAGCACGACCGTGCTCGGCTCGGGCACGACATAGTTGGCCACGCCAACAGCGCCGGTCGAAAGGCCCAGATAGTCGAACCCTCCGGAATCGAACGTGACGTAGTTGTCGAGAATCGGATTGCCGAGCGAGTCGCGGGCGATGCCGGGAATCGGATTGCCCGAGTTGTCTAGAATCGTGCCGCTGCCGACGACATCGACCAGGCGAACGTAGCGCACACGAGAGAGATCGAGCAGGCCATTGGTCACCAGGGGATCGCTGGTGAGCTCGTCCAGGTCGAAGGGGGTGCCCCAATTCGAGGCGTGCTTGCCGGCCAGATTATAGACGTTGGTCATATCGTAGCCCTGAAATGTGCCCGACACGGCCGTGTGTGTCGTGTTCAGCGAGATGGACGGAAAGCGGGCGAAATCGCTGCCGTTGCTCGAGACCTCGACGTAGGCCAACTCGGCGAAGAGGCTTCCCGCGCCGCCAAAGGCAAAGCCGTTCTCGAAGACCGCAAAATCGGGCCCCGGGCCATTGATGATCTTATGCAGACCAAAGCCGACCGTGATCGAGCCGGGGGCGTCGATGCCGAGGAAGCCGTACGTATCGTTCGGATCGTTGAGGTTGCCACCGAACGGGCTATTGCTGGCCGATCCGTTGTGAAAGTTATTCGGCTCGGTGCCCGGCTCGGGGTGGTAGCGTTTATCGAACGAGGTGTTTGGCCCGTCTGGTCTCGTCACCGGGCTGTAGAGATCGCCCAGCGAGGCGATGCCGGTGCTGGGGGAACGAAAGTTCGCTCCTACGCCCGGTGCCGGCGAGTAGTCGATGATCTGACTCTCGAAGAGGCTGAGTGACGTACGCGCGATGGGATTGTCCGGCGCGCCGGGGGTCACGCCCGAGATGCTCGAATAGGGCCCCGCGGTCGCCAGCGATGCGAACGACAGGGAAACCAAAAAACTGGCGGCAAGAACTCGATAAGACATGGTTTACTCCCAAATTGAAAACGGTTGATGATGAAAGGAAGCATTCGGCCCCGCTTAACTCGCCCGGCGGCGGCGGAGCAAAAGGGCGACGCCCAGCGAGCCCCCGAGGGCAATCACCAGGCTCGAGGGTTCGGGCACGGCGGCGAATTGAACGTCGTCGATGGCGAAGTAGGCCGGCGTATTCATGCCGTACGTGCCCACGTCCGACGACGAGAGGTTGAAGTGGACCCGCCGCGCCCCGGACAGCGACGAGAGATCCATGAACTCCCAGTCGGTGACGATGTAGTCGAGCGCGTTGTTCGCGAAGCGAAAGTCAGCCAGATAGAAGTCGACGGACGTGCCGAGCGGTTGGTCGAGTTCGTCCGTACCGTAGGCGGTGAGCTTGAAGAAGTCGGCGTCGTTGCCCGACACGCCGCCGAATTTCTTCGAGAACGAATCGCCGAACTGCATCGAGAGCACGGCGTAGGTCGTGTTGGTGATGCGCAGGCCTTCGATCAGCGCGCCCAGCGGCAGCTCGAAATAGGGGAGCGACATCAGATGCTCGACGTTGTGTGGATCGAACGGCGCGGGCTGGATGCTGTTCGCCACCAAGTCCATATAGCCAAAGGCGACGGCGTAGTTGTCGGCGCCAGGACCGTGGCCCGTGCCGGTAATGGCACTGAACTGGTTCTCGAAGCCGGGCGTGGTCGTATCGGTGGTGTTCGAATAGGCGAAGCCGCTCCAACTGGCGAAGGTCTCGTCGTAGCGATTGACGAACGACGCGCCGCCACTCTGGAATGTTCCGTGTATTTCGGGGCCGTAGGGGCCATCGACCACGACCCCAGCGGGATCGGGACCATTCCAATACGAGTTGGACGCAAGCGGCAGATCTTCGAACGTGATCGTCTCGCCACGCGCACTCATACCGCTCGCGGTTAGCAGACACATGGCGAACAGGAGGCTGGGTAACCACCGTTTCATCGGAGAACTCCTTACTCGGGCTGGGAAATTGCGTTCAGGGAGAGAAATCGGCATCAAGCAGATCGCCGCCGGCGCGCGAGCAGAGTGCGGCCAGCGTGGCGCGGCCGAGGGTTTCGGCCAGGAAATGCACCGAGCCATCGGCCAGCAACGTCTGCGCGCCACCGGGGTGATAGCTGCTCATCTCCTGGCCGAAGTCGTAGAAGATGAATTGCGGCGCGTACGTTGCCCGCGTGTTGATGAGGGCCGATTGATCGAAGACGTTGCGCACGCCGAACCAGAGGCCGTGCATGCCCTCGGGCGCCTCGGCCACGAGCACGGTTTGCGACGTGCCATCGGTGATTTGCGCCAGCGAGATGTGCTCGGCCACGATCAGCACGCCTCGCTCGGGCGTGTTTGTCGCGTTCGGCGCGCGCAATCCGCGCTCGCCGTTCACCGCGCCGTAGTCACAGCGGCCATACTCGTTGGCCGTCGAGGCTGGTTGATCGGCCGATTTGCGACGCGCGGTGATCTTTGGCGCACTGGGGCAGAGAAAGACCGGCAACATCGTCTGCCCCACGGTCAGATTGCGCGCGTGCGTGTAGGACACGGTGCGATCGATCTGCTCGTAGAGCGACTTTTGTTCGAGTCCTGGCAGTATTGCCGCGCCCCAGCTTAGGCCATTGCTCGTGGCGGGGTGTCCACCGCGGGGAAAGTAACCCTGGAGGTCGTGGTATTGCGCGAGGGCCAGTCCAAGTTGCTTGAGATGA
Organism: Pirellulales bacterium; assembly: GCA_019636335.1. Classification (NCBI taxonomy): domain Bacteria; kingdom Pseudomonadati; phylum Planctomycetota; class Planctomycetia; order Pirellulales; species Pirellulales bacterium. Next base: position 202,784 of record JAHBXR010000011.1, on the reverse strand, counting down.
TTCGCACACTGCACGCGGCGTCCCGCTTCGCGCGCCGATTGGACCGCTGGCAAGAGGATCGCCACCAAGATCCCGATGATCGCGACGACGACCAACAGCTCGACGAGCGTGAAGGCAGAGCGGTATGTGTAGGTGGATCGGCGCATCTGGGCGCGCAACCCGAGCGCAGCTTTTCTCGCGGACGGCTTTTGCGAAGGGCGCGCACCGAGAGCGCAGAAGACGTGCCGGAGCACGATTCAGACGCAGGCGCGCAGCCACACACGAAAAGCGCAACGTTCGCCAAAAGCTGGCTGGATTAGCGAATCTCCAACGCTTCGCACCCCAGGTGCAAAGCAGTGCCTTGAATGCGGCTTCCGCCCTCGCGGAATTCCACAACCCTGCATTGGTAGGTCTTCTGACTCAGAGCTAGGCAGGCCCGCCTTCTCGCCGCGATTTTCCGCAGAAAACCACGACAATGGCTTGAGAGTGGGCCGCCCTCGACGCTCATCACAGCGGCGGGGCCGTTCCGGATTCGCACCGGATTCCCTGTTTGTCGGCGTTTCGAAAAGAAAGCGCCGACCACCAACACAACTGCGTGGAGTATAGCGATGCGCTGGCGATGGTCAAGCAAGAAGTTCGCGCGAGAAAAATCGCTTTACTTCGCGAAGCCGCAAGCTGCTCGACCCCATCAATCGGGATCACCAACCAGGATAAAAACGGATCGGCGCGAGCAACGCCGGCCCGGCCCATCAATATGAACACAGCCAGAACGATGTCCCACGCCGGCATTCGCGTGGGTCGGAAAACAGCATTCATAGGCTTCGCTCGAAAGACATCCCCAGGAGAGGTCTGCCTGCCATTCTCAGCTTAACCAAAGTCGAGCACTGGCCACACACGGTGCGAAGAAAGCAAGCCCCGCCCACCGATCACTGCCAAGAAAACTCGACTCCCTCCGCGCTGGGTGGTTAAATGAAGGGGCCCCCGCCGAGTCACCTGCCGTCCCCTCCGCGATGCCATGCCCCGCCTTGTTGGACTATCGATCGTTCTGATGCTGCTGGCCGGGGGACGGGTTGCCTCCGGGGATGCGTCTCAGCCCGTGCAGTTTCATCGCGACGTGCGGCCCATCTTGTCGAATAACTGCTTCCGCTGTCACGGGCCGGATGCCGAATCGCGCGAGGCCGACCTGCGTCTTGATACCCGCGAGGGGCTACTGGGCGAATCATCGGCCGGCGAGCCGATCGTCGAGCCGAGCGATCCGGACGCCAGCGAGCTCTATCGTCGCCTGACGACCGAACACGCCGACGAGCGCATGCCCCCTGAAGGCTCGAACCTGGTGCTGAACGAAAGGCAGATCGCCACGATTCGCGACTGGATCGCCGCGGGCGCCCCCTGGCAGAACCACTGGTCGTACGAGCCACTCGTGCGCCCGGAGCTTCCCCCCGGCGACGAATCGAACCCGATCGATCGCTTCCTGGCGGCGCGGCTTGCCACGGAGAAGCTTGCCTTTGCGCCGCCGGCCGATCCGGTCACCCTCGCGCGTCGCTTGTCGTTCGATCTGACGGGCCTGCCACCCGGCGCGGACGACGTGGCAACTTTCGCGCGGCAGGCGAGCAACAAAGACTACCACGCGACGGTCGAACGCTTGCTCGCCTCGCCCCACTATGGCGAACGGATGGCGGTCTACTGGCTCGACCTGGTGCGCTACGCCGACTCGTGCGGTTACCACAGCGACGTCGAGCAGCCGATCTCGCCTTATCGCGATTACGTCATCGAGGCGTTCAACCGGAACCTTCCCTTCGATCAATTCACGCGCGAACAACTGGCCGGCGACCTGTTGCCCGAGCCGACGCTGGCGCAGCGTGTGGCCTCGGGCTACAACCGACTGAACAAGACCACGGAAGAAGGGGGCGCGCAGCCGGGCGAGTACCTGGCCAAGAGCGCCGCCGATCGCGTGCGCACGACGTCGGGCGTGTGGCTCGCCGCGACGCTGGGCTGCGCCGAGTGTCACGATCACAAGTACGATCCCCTGACCACCCGCGATTTCTACAGCTTCGCGGCCTTTTTCGCCGACGTGCAGGAAGAGGCGGTCTACAGCCGTGGTGGACGCGCGCCGGAAATGCCCGTTCCCACGCCGATGCAGCAACAACAGACTGCCGAGCTAGAGCAGCAGATCGCCTCGCTCGAAGAACAAATGGCCGCGCTCGCCGAGGAGCAGGCCGCCGCACGGACCGAGCATGAGAAGCAGCTTGCGCGTTTACAAAAGGAAAAGAAGCAGCTCGAGGATTCTTACCCGCGCACGATGATCACCGTGTCGGTCGAACCGCGCGAGATGCGGATCCTGCCGCGCGGCAATTGGCTCGATAACACGGGTGACGTCGTCGAGCCGGCGATTCCCGCCTTTCTCGCGTCGCAAGCGCTCAGCGACGGTCGTCTGACGCGTCTCGATCTGGCCAATTGGCTCCTGGCGCGGGATAACCCGCTCACGGCGCGCGTGTTCGTAAACCGACTGTGGAAGCTCTTCTTCGGCGCCGGGCTCGCACGGCAACTCGACGACTTCGGCGCGCAAGGAGAGTCGCCCACGCATCCCGAGTTGCTCGACTGGCTGGCGGTCGAGTTCATCGAGTCGGGCTGGGACGTCAAGCACTTGGTCCGTCTGATTACTTCGAGCCGCGCGTACCAGCAGTCGTCGATTCCCACCGCGGAGCTGACGGCGCGCGATCCGCAGAACCGGCTGCTTGCCCGGCAGGGGCGCTGGCGGCTCGAGGCGGAGTTCATTCGCGACACGGCGCTCGTCCACAGTGGGTTGCTCGTGCGCGAGGTCGGCGGACGGAGCGTGAAGCCCTATCAACCCGAGGGGTATTGGGAGTTTCTGAACTTTCCGAAGCGCACTTGGAAGGCTGACGAGGGGGCGAATCAATACCGGCGTGGGCTGTACACCCATTGGCAGCGGACGTTTCTACACCCGAGCTTGTTGGCCTTCGATGCCCCGAGTCGCGAGGAATGCACGGCGCAGCGAGCTGTCTCGAACACGCCCCAGGCGGCGCTCGCGCTGATGAACGATCCCACGTATGTCGAGGCCGCACGCGGGTTCGCCGCTAGCATCGTGGTCAAAACCGCCGATCAACCGGATGCCGATCGCGTCGATTGGGCTTGGCGAGAAGCGACGTCGCGCACGCCCGACGAGCGCGAACGGCAGTTGTTGGTCGAGCTGTTGGCCGAGGGCCGCACGCGATTCGCAGAAGATGAGACCGCCGCCCGCGGGTTGTTGGGCGTCGGACAAGCCGCGCTAGAAGAAAAAGCACCGCTGGCGGAACTGGCCGCGTGGACGATGGTCGCGCGGGCCATCCTGAATCTGCACGAGACGATCTCGCGCAACTAGTTTGAATAGTTTTAACGCGAAGGCGCGAAGACGCAGAGACGCAAAGAAGACGGCTCACGCGGAGACGCGGAGTGAGGAGGAGACGCGGAGCAGATGGAAGGAGTTTCAACTACGCACGTTGAAACCATCGCCGCGTGGCACTGCTGGTTTGCCCAGCAGTGGAGTCAGGATCCAAGTAGCTACAACATTCTGCTAATCACAAACCACAATCCCTGCGCCTTTGCGTTAAAGCATTCTCAAAACCTGCAAAATCTGCGGATGAATAATAAAGACCACAAATTCGACTTCGACCAGCAGCTTCATCGACGAACCTTTCTCGGCCGGACTTCGCTGGGGCTGGGGGCTCTCGGCCTGGCCTCTCTCGCTGGCAGCTTGCCTGCGATTGGCGTTGAAGCGAACACCGCGTCGAGCGTGCCGGGCATTGCTCCCGATGCGGCCGGGCTGCCTCACTTCGCGCCGCGCATCAAGCGGGTGATCTTTCTCTGCATGGCGGGGGGGCCGTCCCACTTCGAGACCTTCGACCCGAAGCCGCAACTGGCCGAGATGCACGGGCAACCGATGCCCGAGTCCTTCACCGCCGGCCAACCCATTGCACAACTGCAGGGGCAGAAGCTCAACTGCCAGGCACCGCTCTATAAGTTCAACCGCTCGGGCAAGTCGGGGCTCGAGATCAGCGAGGTGCTGCCTCACATCGGCAGCGTGGCCGATGATCTCTGCATCATCCGCTCGATGCACACCGACCAGATCAACCACGATCCCGCGCACACGGTGATGAACACGGGCACGTCGATCTCGGGGCGGCCGAGCATGGGCGCGTGGATCACGTACGGGCTGGGAAGCGTGGCCGCCGACCTGCCCGGCTTTGTCGTCCTGACCAGCACGAGCAAGGATGGCCGCAGTCCGCAGCCGATCGCCGCGCGGCAGTGGCATAGCGGCTTCTTGCCCAGCCGTTATCAAGGCGTGGCCTTCCACTCGCACGGCGACGCCGTTCACTACCTGGGCAATCCGCCGGGCGTGACGATGGCCGATCAAGGTCGGCTGGTCGGCACCGTGAGCAAGCTCGACGCGCTACGCAACGAGTTGCTGGCCAACCCGGAGGTGGAGACGCGCATCGCACAGTACGAGCTCGCCTTTCGCATGCAGGCGAGCGTGCCCGGGCTGATGGACGTGGCCGACGAGCCGCAACATGTACTCGACCTGTACGGGGCGAAGGGGGCGGATGGCTCGTTCGCGTACAACTGCCTGCTCGCGCGGCGACTGGCGGAACGCGGCGTGCGGTTCATCCAGCTCTATCACCGCGACTGGGACCACCACAACGATCTGACGAAGTACATGCGGATCTGTGCCCGGGATTGCGACCAGCCGACGGCCGGGCTGATCGCCGATCTCAAGCAGCGCGGCATGCTCGACGAGACGTTGATCGTCTGGGGAGGGGAGTTCGGCCGCACGCCGATGGCGCAGACGAACAAGGGAGGCGTCGGCCGCGACCACCACATGCGGGCCTTCAGCATGTTCCTCGCCGGGGGTGGCGTCCGCGGCGGCATCACCTACGGAGCCACCGACGACCTGGGCTATCACGCCGTGGAGAACAAGGTCCACGTCAACGACCTGCACGCCACGATGCTGCACCTGCTGGGCGTCGATCACACGCGATTGACGTATCGCTATCAGGGACGGGATTTCCGGCTGACCGACGTGGCTGGGGAAGTGGTGCGGGAAATTTTGGCGTAGATCACATACCCCGTGCGTGACAACATCGCCGGTTCAGCACGCACAACGGCAGGCACGATAACGTTTCATCCCAACCCGAAGCATCAGCGAGGAAAAGTGAAAGCAGGCGGTCGCCTCTTTGTGTCACTCCCCTCGAAAAGTATGACTTCTGCGGGTGGCACAGGCTCTGCTAGTGTTTCTTGATCGCACACGTTGCGTTTCACTTGAATCAGCGACGAAGGCTCGACTGCCCTCTTGCTCGACCAAGAGTTCGTCGGCAGGCGACGGCTGTAGCTCGATGTGCTCCACTCGATCCGCACTGGCAAAGCCAGTGGCACCCTACGCCGTTAACCTTTGAATCGAGTGGGTAGCACCGATGATTTTGCACGACAGGCTTTCTACCGACAGAAAGACAAGAGTCGCAAAATCGTCGGTGTTGCGTAGCAACCAGAGGGCCCGTACGACGTGTGCGCCGCGAACGAGGGAGAGAGATGGTCTGCCGGCCCTCGTCCTCTTGTCGCTGCGCGACACGGACGATTTTCCGACTCGGGCCCCGCGCCGTGGCAAGCCCGCTCCGGAAAATCATCCGTGCTACCTCACCCCTCGACCACAACACCAAGGATTAACGGCGTAACGTGCCACGCAGAATTTCCTCGCTGACGCTTCGGGTTATGATGGCGCGATGTCGTCCGCCGTTACGCGCGTGTGGCGCGGCGGCGAGAACTCCGCGTCTCCTCCACTCTCCGCGGATCCGCGTGAGATTTTACCGCACGCATTTGTCAGGTACGGAGTACCTGAGCTACGACTCTGGGACCAAGGCCACGGCGCGGCACCAGCCGGCGCTGGCTCGTTCGATCTTCACCGGCAGGCAGGAGACATAAAACCCCTTGGGGCTGGGGATTTGATCGAGGTTGGCCAGCTTTTCGATCTGGCAGTATTCGCGCGTCAGTCCGGCGAAGTGGGCGGGCCAGATGTAGCGGCCATCGCCCGTGCGCTGGTAGTCGGCCACCATCGAAGCAAAAGGGCGGTCGAGCGTGTAGGCGTCGATGCCGATCACGCGCACGCCGCGCTCGACCAGCCACAGCGTGCCTTCGCGTCCCAAGCCGGGCTGCGCGAAGTAGGCGGGCGAATCGAGCCGCTTATCGGCCCCGGTCTGTAAGAGCACGATGTCGAGTGGCCGCAACACGTGCTCGATCTGCGTGAGCGCCTTTTCGAGATCCTCGATCTCGATGAACGAGCCCGGATCCTTATGTCGCATGTCGAGCAACACGCCCGGCGCGAAGCACCATTCGAGCGGGACCTCGTCGATGTGCCGGGCCGGCTTCCCCTCGCTCGTGGCGCCGTAGTGGTAGGGGGCGTCGACGTGCGTGCCGGTGTGCGTGATGGCGATAATTTCCTCGATCGCCCAGCCTTGTCCGTGCGAGTAGACGAGATCCTCCGGCCGGATGCCGAAGAACTGCTCCATCTGTTGCCGGCCTTCGTCGTCGTGCGTGACGTAATGGATCCGCGCCGGCAGCGGCTCGCTGGGTGCGTTATCGGCCAAGGCCACGCTGAGATCGATGATCCGCATCTTGTCGAATTGCATCATGCAGACTTTTTAACGCAAAGACGCTAAGGCGCAGAGGCGCAGAGGCGCAAAGAAAAAAAGAATCTGCTTCGTCGTGCCGCAACGGGAGTATTCTTTGCGCCTTAGCGTCTTCGCGCCTTTGCGTTAAAAAAATCCTCCACCCGTATTTATTTGATTCCCTTCAGCATGCGGATGGCCGTATCGCGGACGACGGGGGCCGCGGCGGGGCCCTGCGACATCGTTTCCTCATATTCGTCGTCGCGGAAATCTTCCGGCGGGATGATGTAGCCGAGTTGATCGTTCGCCAGGCCGATCAAGATGCGCGGAAAGCCGTGCATGTGTTCGAGGATCTCGACCGCCACCTCGGGCAGGACCTCGCCCGGCAGCGTGACCATCTCACACTCGCCCAATCGCACGAGAGTCATCTGCGTCACGACGCGGCCACGGTTCAAGGGGCGCATCTGCTCGTAGAGCGGCTTGAAGTTGGCATTCGTCATGGGGATCTCGACTCGTTTCGTCTCCACGGCGAAATCGAACGTGGCCGGCGGCTGCGCCGTTTTTTCGAGATCCTTGACGAGGGCGGCGAAGGCCAGCCCCGTGGCCTTGGCCTCGTCGTGCGTGCGGGCGCGATTGTCGCCGCTGACCATGCCGCCGACCGCGCCGTTCAAGAAGACCGGAATACCGCCACCGTCGGCCTTGATCTGCTCGCACATGTAGCCGGGAAAATCGGCCGTTAGCTCGAGCACGCCGGCTTCGATGCCTTCGACGTGGCAGGCGAAATTCACCAGCGTGGCGATCGGCTGGTCATCTTCGCCGATCGGCTGCAGGATCGAGATCGTGGGATCGACGAGCCCGACGTTGCGCGCGTTGCGAATGAGCCCGGCCACTCGGGCGCCATCCATGGGCAGCTCGCGCGAGGCGGTGCGCAGCTCCTTGACGGGGCGCAGGTTGGCGTACGCCGCCTGAACGCATTTGACCACCTGATCTTGGATGTACTGGTTATATTCGGCCGGGTAGTGTCCGTAGACACCCATCGTGTCTGGCGCGGCGTGGTTGTGCGACGCAGCCAGCACCAGGTGCGCGATGCCCGCCTCCTTGACGCGCTCGATGATCGGCTCGACCGTGGTCAGGCCGAGACCGAAGAGGTCCGCGCCGACGAGCGCCACGCGTTCGTCTCCCCGCTCGAAGAGGACGGCCCGCGCGTAGAGGTCGTCGTGCGGCTGATACTTCTCGCGATAGCGGGGATCGAGCCATTCGGCCTGGAGGGGGGTGATTTTGATTTCGGCGGCGCCGGCCCGGAGGCCTTCGGTCGAGGCGGGTTCGGCCGGCCGGGGCTGCGGTCCCTGCCGCAGCAGGCTCAGGTCGACGAGTTGGCGTGCCCCGTCATGCACTCGAGGCCGCAAGTGGGGGAAATAGGCCACGCCGATCGTCTGGTCTTTCTTGTCGACGATGAAGCGCACCCCCTGCTGCGAATAATCGAGCAGCTTGAAGGTGGCCATCCGCAGCTCATACTCGGGCGCGCCGAGGCGGGTCTCGATCTCGGCGCGCGTGGCGAGCCCTGCGGGCACGCTGGCCGCTTCGACGCAGGCAAAGTGCCCATCTTTGCCGGTGAGATGGACGGAGTCGTACATGCCCGATCGCCCCTGCGCGGGATAGAGCAGCTTGTACGCATACCAGGGGGCTTCCCACACGGGCGAACCGAGCGCGGCGCGCACGTCGGCCGCGGTGGACTTGCCCGGAATCAGCCCATGGTAGGTGACCGGCGGCGGAGGAGCGTCTGCCGCGACTTTCGACTCCGGAGCCTGCCCCCAGACAGAAGGCACCTGCGCGGCAAGCACGCACGCTACAAGCATCGAGACCAACCGGGAGAGGCTTGCCATGCTCTTGGCGCGCAAGGCATCACTGCGGCTGGGCGATGGTCCCAGGGACATTGACTTTCGCATCACAAATCGTCTCCGCCTGAGCAATCGTCGAAACGTGGTTAGTCGAGGAAGCGGTGGTAGCGTCCCATCCAGTAAGGCAACACGATGAAGGCGCCGTCATCTCGCGAGCGACCGTCGCCACCGGCATCGAGCTCGTAGGGATCGCCATTCCAACGCATGACGCGCCGCTCGGCAATCGGCAACACGAACTGCATCCTTGCGCGGTCGAAGCGATTCACGCTGAGCACGCCCAAGTCGCGGCGTTTGCTGTTGCGCACCTTCCAGTCGAACGTGTCGCGCGGCACTTCGCGGAACCATTCGACGCACAGGTCGTGATCGTAGCTGGCCGGGTCGACGAACGCCTCGGGAGGACGTTTGCCGGGATCCTTCCAGGAATCCGTCTGACGCCCCGCGGCATAGATGTAGTTGAAGAGCGGGCTGTGCTCGGGCCGCTCGATTTCGAACGAGCGATGCAAGCTGGCCATGTACAACTTGCGCAGCTCCGGATCGTGCTCGTACAGCACGAGCGGGTAATACGCGAGAAAGGCCAACTCGTCGTCGCTATGATTCACTTCCTCGGGGGGCCAGGTCATCTTCTGCAGCACGGTATTGATGGGATAAGCGTGCTGCTGGTCGAGTTCCTCGAGCGCCTTCGTATAACGCTCTCCCCCGACGATGTGCTCGGCCACCTTGAGGTGCGAGAGGATCTCGAGCGAGTTCAATCCCCGATCGGCAATCCACTTCAGGTCGTGGTTCAACTTCTCGGGCGCGAAGACGCCCCACGTGGTCGGCTTGCCCGGCGGCCCGACGTAGTAATAGCCGTGATCGAGCAGATGGTCGGTGATCCGTTGCACGTAGCCGCGAATGATCTTCTTTTGCTCCTCGGTGGCGGCACAGTCGTAGTAGACCGCATAGGCGAAGTAATGGCCGTCGAGCTCGTCGCTCGAGGTGTCTCCCTTCCACCACCATTTGCCGTCGGCCGATTTGTACCACTCGCCGCCATAGCGTTTCGGATCGTCGGAGATGGGGACGAAGCTGCGCGCGACGAAGCCTGGAATACCGGTCAGATCCTCCATGAACATCATCGCCTGGAGCGACTTCCAGGCGTTGTCGCGCGCCGTTTCATCGCCGGTGGCGCCGTACCGAAAGGCCTCGGCCGCCACGTAGATGCTGGTCCAGAGGCCATCGTTATCGCTCGAGTGTTGAAAGTAGCCGGCGTCGAGGTTGCCCGGCTCCTTGACCGAGATATCGCCCACCTGCCCGTCGCGGAGATGGTGCTGCTGGATGGCCGCGTTGATTTCGGCCATCTTCTCGTCGAGGGTCGTCGAGCGACGCGCGAGGTGGCCGAGGCCGGCCGCCGTTTTTACCCACACGCCGGCTTCGCGATCGACGGCCACGTCCTGCACGTCGTCGGAAGGGAGCCAGCGCCGCGAGTGGACGAGACACCAGCGCTCGGCGCCGGGCCGGAGCACGCACAAGCCCCCCTCGGTGGCGACGAGCAAGGTTCCATCTTCGGTGCGCACGCCAGCACGGGCTTCGTGGTAAGGCAACACCGGCTGCCCACTGGCGATCGAGCTCAATTCCTGTGCGGAGAGCTTCGTTCCGATCGTGGCCGGAAGCTGGTCGACGGTGACCGCGGCCGGTTCCCAAGTCATGAACGTTTCGTCCGAAGTTCCACCCAACAACAGCAGACACAAAGTCGCAGACAGCATCGGCACATCACCTACAACGGAGGAAGAAAGAGTCGGGGCATAGAGGCGCAGGTTGGCAGCGTGCGGTCCCCGGGGGGCTGGTCGCGGGAGCGACCAAAAAGGGACCGGTTGGACCGCTCCAGCATACGCGGGCCAGCGGTCCAACTCTACGGTGCCGAGGCCGGTTTTGGGCCTAAATCCGCCCCGGCTCGAAGCGTCAGCTTCCCTGGCTCGGATCCAATTCGAGCACGACGATGCGCCCTTCGGGCCCCCACTGTCCCGGGTGCATGAAGGGGTCGGGGCAATTGCTCGTGCGAAACGCCGGAATATCGTTGCGCACCTCGCGCCAGGTGTGACGTGCGATCGCCGCGCGAAAGGCATTGCTCATCGTCGCCGAATAGAGGAACTCGGCACTCTCGACGATGACCACGAATCGCGGCGGGGGAGTCGCGGTGTCGTTGATGCGAAAGCCCGCGAGGCCACCGCGGATCGGGCGATCGAGATAGAACATCAAGGGAATATCTTCGTAGTTGGTCAGGATCTCGTCTCCGGGACGCAGCCGAGACTGAAGCAACTCGACGACCTCGCCATTCTGATCGCGCTCGATTCCTCCGATATCCTGGAAGAAGGTAATCCATTCGGCACGCAGCCAGGTGCCGACGCGCGAGACGACCCAATAATCGCTGGGGTAAAAGACCAGGGCCGCATTCGAGAGCCAGGGGACGAACATGACGAAGCCCGCGAGAGCCGCTGCGACCACGGCGCGCCAGACTGGCTGCGTCGCACGACGCGTGACGAGCGAGGCCAACTCCACGAACGTGAACGCCATCAAGAGGCACGCCAGCGGAGCCGCGCCAATCAGGTAACGCAGATGCGGCGCCGGCACGATCAGCGGCGCCCAAAGCAACAGGCTAGCCACGATCGCCAGGGCGACGCCGAGTGCCTGGCGCCGCTCGATGGACTGCTCGCGCCGCGCGCGCCAGACTACCCACACGATCACCGGCAAGAGCACGACGGGCAGGAGGAATTGATTGAAGTAGAAGAACAGCCCCAGCTCGCGCGCTTCGAGCGAGATGACCGTCGGTTTTACGCGAGAGAGGATCTCGTAGTAGTAGACCCAGGGGGCGATGCTGACGGCCAAGGCGGCGAACGTCGCTAGCGTCTTGAGGATGCTATGTCGCCTGCGTACCAGGGCGTCGAGACCCAGGATGGCGACGATCGGCCAGAACGTGCCGTAATCGAATTGAAACCAGAGCCAGGCGGTGCCGACAAACCACAGGGCGCCATGCCGCCTGTGTTCCTGCCAGCGGAGGTAGGCGGCGTAGGTCAGAAAAAAGAACAAACAGGCCGGCGCGTAATAGCGGCACTGCCGCATGTGCAGCACCCAATAGACGTTGGCCAACAAGAGGCACGCCGCCAGCGTGGCCATCAGGCGATCGTCGAAACGGCGCCGCACGAAGAACCAGAGCGCGACCACCGTGGCCCATCCACACAGGGCAAAGGGGAGCCGCGCCTGCCAGGTGCCGTGCCCGAGCAACCCCAGCGAGGCGCCAGCCAAGACGAATTGCCCCCAGGGCTGACCGATCCAGGTGGTGTCGGGCTTGTAGTCGCCACGCGCCGCGTAATGTGCGACGGCCGCGTTGGGCTCGCCCGTGCGCCGCGCGAAGACGCCAGGCTCGGTATCACCGGCACTCGGCACATCCATCGTGATGAGGTTGCGGCCGTCGTAGGCCAGCGGTCGGCCCTGTTCGAGCATCCGCTCGGCCAGGAGGGCCGTCGCCGCTTCGTCCTGCCACATGGCCCGCTCGCCGAGTCGCCAGAAGAGCATACCAGTGGCCAACACCACGACGAGCGCCAGTGCAGCGTAATCGCGCGGCTGCCACGAGATCGAGTTGTCGTGGGCGTGCTGGCTCAACTCGAGTTCCCCGACTGTCGTGGCTTTGCTCGATCCTCGGGCGCCAGTTCGAGGATCGTCAAGGATTCGTCCGCTACCCATTGGGCCGGATGCAAGCCGGGGTCGGGACAATTGCTCGAGGGGAGCGCGGGAATCTCGCGCGGCACGACGTTCCACCGATGCCGCTCGAGCATCTGGCGATAGGTCTGCCGCTGCAGCTCGCCGGAATAGTGGAGCACCACCGAGTTGTTCAGCACGGCGAAACGCGGAGGCGGACTGTTGCGGTCTTCGACACGAAAGGCCAACACCCCTCCGCGAACGCGGTTGGGCAAGTAAAACATCAAGGGGATGTCCTCGTAGTTGATGAGGACTTCGTCTTCGGGCCCGAGCCGCGGCGCGAGCAAGGCCACGATCTCGGCATTCGGATCGCGGACCTGTCCGCTCAGATCGCGATAAAGGACGGCATACTCGGCACGCAGCCAGGTCCCGACGCTCTTCACCGGCCACAGTTCGGAGGGATACACCGCTAGTGGAATATTCGAGAACCAGGGGGGGGCGGCGACCAGCAGGGCCAGAGCCGCAGCGAACGCCGTGCGTCGCCTATTGAACTCGGTCCCTCCTGATAGCTTACCCGCCAACCAGACGGCGACGTACGCCAATAGCAGGCAGGCGAGAGGGGTCGTCACCACGAAATACCGATGGTGCGGAGCGGGTGTGACGATCGGCACCCAGACGAGCAGACTCACGAGCACTAAAAGAGAAACAACCAGTATCTGGCGCTGGTCGGCGCGCAACGAGCCGCGCGAGCGCCACAGGCACCACGCGGCCAGCGGCAGCAGAACCAGAGGAAACAAATACTGATTGAAGTAGAAAAGACTGCCCATCACACGGTGCAGGGCACCGACGGGCGTTTCTTTCATCCGCCAGAGCAACTCGTAATAGACCACCCAGGGGAGCAGCGATAGCCCGACGACGGCGAAAACGGTCACGCTTTGCACGATCGATCGGCGACGCTCGACGAGCGCATCGGCGGCGAGCACGCCCAGCACGGGCCAGACCGTGCCATAGTCGCACTGGAACCAGAGCCAGGCGGCGGCGACGAAGATCGCCGCGCCGAAACGTCGTGCATCCTGCCAACGCAGGTAGGCGACGATCGTCAGCAGGAGAAAAAGCGACGAGGGGGCGTAGTAGCGGCACTGCCGCATGTGCAGCACCCAGTAGACGTTCGCCAGCAGCAAGAAGGCGGCCAGCAGCGCGAGCAGCGGATCGTCGAAACAGCGGCGAGTGAAGAGATATAGCACCACGACGGCCAGCATACCGCAGAGTGCAAAGGGGAGCCGTGCCTGCCAGGTGCCGTGCCCCAGCGCCGCCAACGAAGAACCGGCCAGTACGAACTGTCCCCACGGCTGCCCGATCCAGGTGGTATCGGCTTTGTAGTCGCCGCGCTGGCCGAAGTATTGCACCATGGCGTCGGGCTGGTCGAGAATTTTCTCGAGCGCGGCGCGGTCGCTGCTGAGGTTCACGTCCATCGTGATGAGGTTGCGGCCGTCGTAGCCGAGCGGCTTGCCGTACTCGAACATCCGCTCGGCCAGGACGGCCGTGGCGGCTTCGTCCTGCCACAAATAGCGACGCCCGAGCTGCCAAAACATCAACGTCGTGGCCAGAAGGGCGACGAGCGTTAGCGCAAGATAGTCACGCATCTTCGATCGGCGAGAGGTAACATGAGCGCTGGTTGACACATCAAGAGTCCGATCGCTCTCGCCACGCGGCATGGATATCCCGACTTCCGTGCAGGATGCGCAAAGGCTCGACGCCGCCTTTTTCCGGCCGATCATAGGCGACGTAATTTCCCAGAACGAACTGCCGCATATCCCTTCCCAGGCTCGGGCGTGCCTCGTCAAGTTGCGGCTCGCGCGCATCGTGAGCGAACTTCCGCTCAAACGCATCCAGGAATCGCAAGGCCGCATCGAGATAATGACTCGGGCGCGATGTGCCGAGCAATCGCCTTGAGGTCCGCCCTGGCCTGAGGCGTGCGGCGCACCTGGCCCATTTATCTATCTCGCCCGTCGGCCTCGAGCTCGGCAGCAAGTTCTGACTTGATCGAATCGACATCCAAAGGGGCACTCAGACCGCGCGCGGGCTCGTCGAGCGCCACGGCGATATCCGCCTGTAGTTGCGTCTCGCGGCACTCCATCTCGCAATAGAGTCGCGCCGCGGCCACGAAAAACTCCTCTCGCGATTGAAACTGGCCGAGAGCAATCTTTTCCGCGATGAAGGCTTCGATCTCGGCGGGATCGACGGACATAACGAGCACCTTTTTTCGGCTATTCCGCTCCGAGGGAACAAGGGCAGCAGGGGAACAGTTATCAGTATAGCTAGCGTCTATTGCTGAAGGCTATCAATACCGTAATGGTCGCCAGCTACCGACTCTCGGCTTGACTCTCGACGCCGTAGGTTTGCTGGCAATGGGTGATCCAGTCTTCGGTCAATTGCAGCCAGTTGCTGCTGAGCAAATCGGTCAGGTGGGGACCGAGATCGGTGCTGCCCGCCTCGGCAAAACGTTCGAGCAGCTCGGGCAAGTGCTGGCTGTACTTGGGATTGGTGAGCAAGGTCTCGACGACGGTCATGGCCTGCCAGTAGGCCGTCAGCGGAATCAGCTTGCCGTCGCACAAGCGCGACAACGGTAGCCTGAGTGAAGGATCGGCCAGCCCTGCGCGGACCAGCTCGGGCAGATTCGCCTGCGGATGAAAGCGCCGCTGCACGAGGGTCGCGTATCCCTCGTGGAACCATTCCTGCGAGTTGGGCAAGCGCGTGCCTTGCGCCACCAGCGAGTGGACGAACTCATGGGTGAAGACCGGACGGAGGGTGCCGAACTGCGGATCCCAGGACGAGGTCGCCACGGCCTGCGTGGTGAAGCCGTCGCTCGTGGGGGGTGGAGCCACGCCCCCTAGCTTCTCGGCGAACCGTGGGGTGAACGCCTGGTACTCTCCGCGCGTGGCAAAGATCAGCATCTTGGCCCGCCCCGCGCGCCGATCGAGGAAGGGGAGATCGCGCCGCACGGAGGCCACCACTTCGTCGAGATGGCGTCCCAGACGGTAGGGCTCCAGGTCTCGCGCGTTCGTCATGACCAGGTAGTCCCCCGTCTGGATCACGATGATCTTTGCGGGATCCCCACCGGGGAACGCCACGTCGAAGAGATCCTTGGCACTGAGCTCGCTGGCTTCCGCATCATTGCCGGGTGTTATTGAAACGGAATCGATCCAGAGATCGGCGGCATCGCGAAACCAGAAGGCCAACCGCGTGACATCGTCCCAGCGGGGAATCGGCCCTTCGCCCCAGCGCATCCAGCGGAGCGGCAGGCTGATGCGTTTCCAACCTTCGTGCGAGACCTCGATCCGGCGCCAGAAGGAAACTTTGTTGTTGTGATCGGACAGGCGCACCTCGAAGGTCGAGAGAGGCTGCGCCAGCGACGCCGCGGGATCGCGATAGACCCAAAAGTTCAAGGTCTGAAAGGGGCGCCAATCGGTGGGCAGCTCGCCCTGCGCGCTCACCAGCCCCGCGCTCCCCACGGTCTCGACGTGCAGGGCGTGCTCGGCCGGCACGATGGCGCCGTCGCGGCTGGCGTCGGCCGGAGGGGGGGCGGGAATCGCGGACCGCTGGACCGTGATATCGCGAAAGGCCCCCCAGTGTTCGCCGAGTGGCGTGGCCTCGAAATCGAACAGCAACTGCTCTTCGGCCCTGGCGTTGCCTGACGCAAGTCCAATGACTAATGCGGCCAGCAGAAACGCGAACCAGGGGCGGAACGTGTGTGAGGCAATCTTCATGGTGTCTCTTCTACGGCCTCCACGTCGCGGAAGATTGTTCCTCGCCGTACCGCCGAGCCGATTCACGGCCGCTCGGGCTCTCGCCGACCGCGAGCGTGGCTGTCCGCGCGGCCGCCACCGGATGAACTCGATGCTGGCAATTATACTTCACCGAAAATACGAGTGGTGTTGTCGCGCAAGACTTCCGTCCCCAGGGCCACGGCGCGAGACTCGCTCCAGCCGCGGTCGAGCACGAACCGCTCGGCCAGGATCTTGGCCAGGATCCGCTTGTACATGGCGAACTTCGGCAGGGCGAATTCCAGCTTGTACATATCGCTGTAGTAGCCGATTTGCTTCGTGCGGGGGACCGCTTCGAGACGAGCCGCCGCATCGAACTCGATGTAATTCGGGGTGTTCGAATACCACCAGTGCCCATTGGTAACCACGTTGGGAAAGATCCAGCTATAGCTCACCAACTCCTGGTTCGTCACGCTGGCCAGCACGGAAATGGGGAACGTGACCCGGGGGAAGGCGTTGAACAGCTCGCGATACTGAATGAGCGACACGCGGCTGTCGTAGAGATCCTGCCCCTGGTAAACGCCGCCGGCGTAGACGGCGCGGTTTACGCCGATCATGAGATCGAAGGGGAGGCGGTACTCGGCGCACATCTCGGCCAGCGTCCAGAAGACGAAGCGCGCCACCACGCTGCGAGTCTCCGCATCGGCCGCAACACCGGCCGCGAGGAGCTTCTCGACCGCCGTTTCGGCATCGTGGTTCGATACCGAGGCTGGCGAAAAGTCGGGAGGGAGCGAGATGGCACAGGCCCGGGCGCCGCGCTGCGTAAAGTGCTCGAACCGCGCCGCGATCGCCTGGCGCAAGGCCGTCACGCTATCGACGGAGAGGTTCGTCGACTTTTGCAGCCGCTCGCGCACCTCGGGTCTGGCCAGGTGGAAGACGAGATCGTCCGTACGCAGGCAGGGGATATAGACCTTCGTGTCGAAGCCCTCGAGCGGATCGTCGAAATCGTTCGTCAGGAAGACGGCCGATAGGCGGCTCTTCTCGAGCACCTGTTGCGACCAGTCGGGGGCGGCGGCCCGCTGCGAGACGCGGTCGTACAGTCGTTCCCAGTTCTCGGGGGTGAGCCGCTCCTCATCGAAGTCGAAGAGTCGGCGCGCCATCTCCATAAGCCAACTGTATTGGATCGTGTTGTCGAGCGGGGCGAGATTCGTGACGAGTCGGCGCACCTTTTCACGGGGCTCGATGCCGGGCTGCTCGATCTGCTCGCGGGGCATGCCGGCCGAGTGCGCCAGCTCGGTGTAGTAGTGGTAACCCAGGATGTCGCCCAGATTCGCGGCGGCCGGCGCGTGGGGGTTGATGTGCGTGTGCGGGTCGACAATCACCAACCGATCCAACTCGTCGAACAAACGCCCACGAAGCTCCAACGACATCGAACACGCTCCTTGCGAAGAAAAGACATTGCGAGATTTAAACGGGCGCCGGTCGCTGTTCGCAACAGGCCGAGGGGGCCGCCGTCCACCTTAACGCCAACGACAAACCGCAACAACAGACTCACCGAACGGCTATCGCCCGGCAAGGCCGCCGGCCGCGTCTTGTTTGCAAGGCGTACCAGCCGATGCCGCGCCACGGCCGGACCGGGGGTGCTCGCTCCCTGTGCGGCGTCATGGACGACGAAACTTACCCCGGCTAAGATCCAGGGACCCTCCCGTTTTTGGCCTCGGAGTTGCTTGCCCATGTCCGGCTATCCGCAGATGTTCCGTGTCCGTCAGACGTTCGAACGCCCGCGCGTCCTTGACATTCCGGCCGAGGTCAAGTCGCAGCTCGCGCGACTCTCGCTGCGCGACCGTATCCAGCCGGGCGAGACGGTGGCCATCAGCGCCGGGAGCCGCGGCATTGCCAACATCGCCACGATCATCAAGGCGATTGTGGACCACCTGCAGGGGATCGGCGCGAAGCCATTCATCGTGCCGGCGATGGGGAGCCACGGCGGTGGCACGGCCGAGGGACAGCGGGGCATTCTGGCGGGCTACGGCATCACCGAAAGCGCGATGGGCTGCCCGATCCAGGCGTCGATGGAAACGGTGATCGTCTGCCAGACGGCCGAGGGGATTCCCGTCCATTTCGACAAGCACGCCTACGGGGCCAATCACGTGGTCGTCTGTGGCCGCATCAAGCCCCATACCGGCTTTGTCGGCGATATCGAAAGTGGCCTGATGAAGATGATGCTCATCGGGCTGGGCAAGCACGAAGGGGCGAAGATCTATCACCGCGCGATCAACGACTACAGCTTCGGACAGATCGTGCGGAGCGTGGCCGACCGCGTGCTGGCCGAGTGCCGCGTCGTGGCGGGCGTGGGCATCGTCGAGAACGGCTACGACGAGACCGCGCTGATCGAGGCGGTCGCGCCGGCGCAGTTCGAATCGCGCGAGAAGGAACTGCTCGTGCTGGCGAAGCGCTGGATGCCGCGACTCCCCTTCCGCACGGCCGACGTGCTGATTATCGAAGAGATCGGCAAGAATATCTCGGGCGCCGGCATGGATACGAACGTCGTGGGACGCAAGTTCCACGATCACAAGGCGCTCGACGACGAGTGGCCCAAGGTCAAACGCATCATGGTTCGCGGACTGACCGAGGAAACGCATGGCAACGCCGCCGGTATCGGCATCGCCGAATTCTGCACCACGCGCTGCTACGAGCAGATCGACTTCAACATCACCCGCATCAACTGCCTGACGGGGGGGCATCCCTCGGGGGCCCAGGTGCCGGTTTACTACGACACCGATCGCGAGGTATTGGACGCGGCCCTGTCGACGTGCGGCCTGCGCGAAGGGAACGCGTCGCGCATCCTCTGGATTCGCAACACGCTGCACCTTTCGGAAGTCGAGTGCGCGGAATGCTACCTGGACGAGGCACGCCAGCGCGACGATCTGGAAATCATCGTCGAGCCGCGCGAGATGCCCTTCGGTCCCGACGGCAACCTGGAACCTTTCGACCCGGAACTGGTCGGCGGCCCGGCGCATTGAGACGCCGGGGCAGCGTCACGCCGAATGCCGAGCACGTATCCGTGTCCAGCATAAAGCTCACGGCTCGATCTCCGGTCGATCAAGCTTGCGCTGCTGACGGCACCATTCTAGATACTCGTCGAGTTCAGGACCTTCGTTGGCCCAGGCACCGGCTGAACGTAATAGCGCGGCGCGCGCTTCATCGCTCGTGGGGGAGGAAAAGCGATCTGTTTCGATCGTAACGTCGACTTGGTGACCGTCAGGGACGCCAAGCGAATCGGACAACTCGATGATCCTGCCGTGAACAATTCCCTTGAGTGTCGTTTTCATAGAATGCTCCCCGATCAGGGCCACTCATTATCCAACGGTTTTTTCAATTAGACGTCGCGCGAGGCTTCCACCAAAGGAGGCATGGCAGTAGCCAGGGGTTGCTAGCCGCGTCAAACTTCAACGAGGCACAGCAGAGAACAAAGGTTCTATTTGCCGACAGGCTCGACCGTGAGCTGCAACCCCATGGCTCGCGATACGGCCACCAGTGTCGATAGTCGCGGATTGCCGCGCGGCGAAAGTGCTCGGTAGAGACTTTCTCGCTCGATGCCTGCCGCTTTGGCAATCTTGCTGATTCCATGTGCCTCGGCAATGTGGTGCAGGGCAAGCAGCAGCACCTTCGGTTCTTCGGTGTCCTCGAGCGCCGCCTTCAGGTACTCGACGGCGAATTGAGGCCGCTCGCGCAACTCGCGAACGAGTGCCTTGTCGTGAGAAACGCTCGGTTTAATCTTCGCTTTACTCATCATGACTCGGATCCGCTACATCCGGAAATTGAACGTCTGATACAGAAAGCGATACAGACGTTGCCCGATGGTGCGATGGCCGGCGTGGATTTTGGCGGTGCCGCGCAAGCCGAGTCGCATCACGCCACTCGGGTCTTCGAGCAGGACCTGGGCCTGGTACGAGGTGCTCAGCGGTCGCTCGACGCCACTTTCGTCGGTCTTCGTGGGGAGCTCGCCACCGGCCTTGTTCGACAACTGCTTCGGGCTGACCTTGAGTTCGTCCTTCGAGATGCGGTGGATCGTGCCGTGGAATGTCTCGCCCGGCAACTCGTCGAGCTTGAGGTCGACCTCCTGACCTTCGGCCAGGAAGTCGATGTCGGCCTGATCGACGACGAGCACTGCCTCGAGCTTCTTGGGGTCGCCGATCTGGCAGAACAAGACGCCCGGCTGCAGAAAGCTGCCCAGATTGCGATGCTGGAGCGGTGTCCCGTGCCAGGTGGGTAGCTGGCGCGTCGGATCGTCCTTCTTGGGCGTCTCCGGGGGGGGGAGCACGGTGCCCGTCATGGGCGCGGTCAGCGTCAGCCGCTTGCGATCGGTCTCGCGCTCGCGGAGCTGATCGAGGACCGTTTCGAGTTGGACCTTCGTGTCGGGAAGCTGCAAGGCGGCCAGTCGGTCGTTATTGAGTATCTGTCGCTCGAGGCTGTCGATCTGGGCCGTGAACAAGGCCCGTTGTCCTTCGAGCTTGGAGATGTCGATCTGCACGTCGATGCTCGACAACATCGCCAGTTGCGTCCCCTTTTCGACCACGGCGCCTTCGCGCACGTCGATTTTCTCGAGCGTGCCAGGCACGTCAATGTAAACCGGCCTGGCGTTGTGGGGTTGCACTTCGAACGTGCTGAGCACACGGAACGGCAGGGGGATGAACAAGATCGCCGCGGCCACGGCCGCGACCACGGCGAGCGAACCCAGCAGATTCTTGCGTTTCACCTTGTCGATTCTCCCGGGCACGTAGAAGAATTTGCCCAACTTCCACAATGGCTGGACCAGCAGGCCATACAGGCCCAGCAGAATGATCGCCTGCCCGATGATCTGCAGTCGGTAGGGCTCGAAGATCTTGTAGAGGAACCACATGATCGAGAAGACGACGAACCAGCGATAGACGGCCGCCGCCACGCTGTAGGCGGCGAAGAACATCTGGTTCCGCTCCGGCAGGAACGGATCGTCGGGCTGCTCGATGCCCAGGCACCACTCGCTCAACGTGCGGCTGAGAATCGAGGTGGCCTTTTGGCGCAGGTTTGGAATCTCGGTGATGTCCGAGAGGATGTAGTAGCCGTCGTAGCGCAGCAGCGGATTGGCGTTGAAAATGAGCGTGCTCACCGAGCAGACGAACATCGTGCTCAAGGCCAGGTGATTCAGCATGCCCGGCTCGCTGAACCACCAGATAAACGTGCAGATCGAGGCGATGACGACCTCGATGTACATGCCAGCCGCGCCGATCGCCGCGCGGTGCCACTTATTGGGCAACATCCACGAGTCCGAGACGTTGCAGTAAAGACAGGGGGTTAACACCAGCACCATCACGCCCATTTCGTGGCACTCGCCGCCGAAATACTTGCACGACAACCCGTGGCCGAACTCGTGGATAACCTTCGTCACCCCCAGCGTCACCGATAGCCAGAAGGCGTTCTGCAGCGTGAAGAACTGATGGAACGTGGGCAGCTTCGACTGGAAAACGTCGAACTGCACGGTGACGAGCGTCAGCGCCGAAAGCGCGAACAGCATGCACAGCGTCACCGTCGCCGGATGGAACATGAACCTGACATGGGGCAGCATCCAGGTGAGCAGGCGATCGGGGTCGATCCCCTTGAACCGTATCGCCAGCACGTTCGACAGGGCGCCGAGAAGTTCCTTGCGGCGACGTTCCCCGTGGCGCAGCCGCAACTGGTGCCCTTGCCCCGGCACATTGGCGATCACGAGCCCGCTGCGATGCAGCGTGCCCAGGAACTGCTGCAACTCGGTGACGGTGATTTTCTCGGGGGGGAACTGCCGCTCGAACCGCTCCTTGATCTCGTCGAGACTGATCTTGCCATCGAGCATCTGCAAGATGGCATATTCCTCTTCGTGAAAGCGGAAGTAGTTGAGTCCGACCGGATCCTTGACCACCCAATAGGTGCAACCCTGATAGCGTTGCTTCTCCGCCGTAAGATCGGGTCGCTTGCGCAGCGTGAGCTGGCGGGCGGAACTGGAAACCAGGCTGTCGGCGAGAGTCGCCATGTTGCGTCAGGTCGTGTCGGCGAGGTCTGTCGGGGAGGCAAATCGGCGGCTCATCGAACGTGCCGTGCCATCCCGCGCACGGGGCGTGGGCAGGTCACGCGCGTCGAGTCGTGGAACAGGTTGATCTCAGCGATAGCGTCCCTGATTCGGCGCGCTCGAGCCGCTGAGGCCCTCGGCGCCGACGGCGGGGCTTTGCAAGTGAATCGTCATGTCGGCCCGCAGCCCCGGCTGCAGCAGCCACTCGTCATCCTCGCGACGATTGACCACCTCGGCCCAGACGCGCCGCTTGTGCCCCGGCTCGATCTCGGGATGCACGTAGACGATCTTGCCGTCGAACTGCTCGACGCGGCCATGCGGCAACTCGGCACGCACCGTGGCGCGGCGACCGTTGAGATCGACGGCACTGTAGTAGTCCGCGTCAACGAGCCCTTCGATCCGCAAGCGATCCATACGAATGATGCGCACCACCGGATCGCCGGGGTTCACCCATTCGCCATACTTCTTGAACTTGCGCACCACGATGCCCGGGATGGGGGCCGTGATGACGCGGTGCTGAATCTTCTGATCGGAGGCATCGACCTGGGCTCCCTTGGCATCGGCCGTCAGCTTGGCGATCTTCTGGTCCTGCAGGGCCTTCTCGATCGAGAGTCGCGAGCGTTCCCACTCGAACAGACGCTTCATCAACTCGCTGTGCGAGACCGTTTCCTTGAACTGCTTGTTCGCGTCGACCGCCTTCTCGTATTCCATTTGGGCGACCTTCGTCGCCTTTTCCGAAAAGTGGATGTTGATCATGCTGCTGGCCTCTTCCTCGGAAATGGCCAGTTCCTTTTGGGCGACGATTTTCTCCATCTTGGCAATGCTATCGTCGATCTGGCCGAGGAAGTCGTCCTTATCGACCGATTGCCCTTCGTACGCCTCGAGCGCGACGAGTTGGCCGGCTTCGCGGGCAGGTACCTCGGCCTCTTCGATGAGGGCCAGCAGGCAGCGTGGCAGCGTCACTTCGCCCGCCGATTGAATCGGCGCGCTGTTGCCCCGTTCGGCCGGAGCCTGACCAGCCAGGGCGATCGCGGTAAGGACTGGGAAGAGCACGTTCATATTCTTTCTCTCCGCGATGTGCGGTCTAGTGGCACAAGCCGCTGGCCTGTGCCTTGTCTTTCAACTCTTCGCAGCACCGGCTGACCGCCTGTGCCACTTGATTTATTCACCAGGCGATCGAACTAGAAAAACCGGAACAGAATTCTCGATTGCACGAACGCCACGAGGTCGTGGAACCAGACGTAGCCGATCGACGCCCGGCCGCAATGCACCTGCGCTTGCACCCCCGCGCCCGGTCGAGGATTCGGCGGCAATTGACTCTTGTCGAAGGCCACGCGGATCAACACGGTGTTGCCCTGATCGCCGCGGACCTCGGCCGAGAGGTGCGCCTCTGTGACGCGCCCCTGGTACTCGGTGGCGGGATCAGTCGCCAGAATGAACTTCACCGGCAGGTCGGCCCCCCTCTCGGATTGCGCCTGCGCGATGTGCCCCATGCGGTCCTCGGGCATGTAGACCTCGAGCTCCCAATCCTTCGACGGATCGGCCACCTGCATCAGCACCTGACCGCGCTGCACGGGGCGGAAGATCAAGTTGTCGTACACGTCCCAGGTGACGATCTGCCCGTCGATCGGGCTGGCGACTTCCAGCTTCTTTTTCTTCTCGCGGCTCAGTTCGAGCTCGTTCTGCAGCGCATTGCGTTTCTGTTCGAGGGCCTGGATCTCGGCCGCGGCCTGGTCGCGCTGCTGCTGATCGACGCGGTTGTTGCTGTTCAGCGTCAGGTAACGCAACGAATCGAGACGTTCGTCCGATTCCTGCAACTGGCCGAGCAGATCGCGGATGGCCACTTCGAGATCGGTATTGCGCATGCGGGCCACGACCTGGCCCGCGGTCACCATATCGCCATGATCGACCTCGACGTCGGTGACGTCGCCATCGATGCCCGCGAAGACCTCGCGGCGAATGACGGGCTGCAACACGCCGCGGCCTTCGAGATCGAAATCGGCGGGAATGAGGAACAGCGCCGCGATTACGCCGACGACGGCGATCAGCGCGCTGATCGTCTTGGGCAAATGCCGCGCCTCGACGACGACGCGCGACTTGCCCAGCGTTTTCCAGAGGGGCATCAGGAACAGGTCGTGATGCGCCAGGGCGTTCGACAGAGCGGCGCTACTATGCTCGGTGACGACGTCCACGCGCTGCAACATGCCTTCGCGCGGGCGGGCGTTTTCGATCTGCTCGACGACGAGCGCGCCGATCGTCTCGCGTTTGTCTTCTTCGTCCTCGATCTGTCCCGGCTCGGCCGGACGCTTGAGGGGCAACACGGCCACGGTCTTCGAGTGCTGTTCGTCCACATACGCCTGTACGGCGTCTTCCACCTGGGGCGCCATGTTCGACGTGTCGCCGGTGTACCACATCGGCTCGCCGGTGGCGGCGACGGCGGTGGTCAATTGATTGAGCAGCGTGACGACGTTCGAGCGTTTGTCGAGAGTGTCCTGACCGCTAATCGCTTCGATCTTGCACTTACGGCCGTGTCGAATCGCCACGCTTACGCGGTCGCACTCGATCAGGCGGCGACCTTCGTTGGCGATCGTAAAAGCGGTCTCGTGGGGATCGAGGCTCAAATGGACCGAACGCGTGAACTGCTCGAGCTGCGACCACAACTGCTGGCGATCGGTAAAGTGCCGCAGCTCGCGTGTCTTGAGGAAGTCGCTCGCCAGCTCGCACATCTGGAGCAGGAAGCGGAGATAGCCGCGTTGCGTCGTCGGACGCGTGCCGGGGCGCTGGAAGACCTCGACCACGCCCCGGGTCTGCTGGTCGGCCTTGAGCGGGCTGAGGACGAGCAGGAATTCGGTCGGGTTGCTCGCCCCGTCGTCGTCCCCCGAGCCCGAGTGGGGAGCGACGAGCATCCCTTCGCCCTGCGTCAGCACTTGCTGCAAGAGGCGGTGATGTCGGATCTGATCTTCGCGGCTTTCGGCGAGGCGCGTCTGCTGCAGATTGATCTGGTATTCGAGCTGGAGCCCCCCCCCCTCACCAGGGGTCCAAACCGCCCCCCCCACGGCCGCGAGGGCCTGGACGACGCGGTTCAAGAATTCGGAATAGAACTCGAGGGGCGTCACGCTCGACTTGGAGATTTGCGCAATCTCGGCAACCAAGCTGCGGATTTGCTGCTTGGTCTGTTCGAGCAATTGAGGGTCGACCGATTGTTCGGTGCTCATGCGCGAGCCCAGTCGGCGGTGTCAGAAAAGAAGCGGCCTGGAAAAGAGATCAGCAAGCAGGCCGAAATGCCTTCGCTGGCTTTCAGCCTAATGGTTCCCCGCGAAGCGGTCCAGGTTTTCTCACCTGGCCAATCGCGTTTATTCTCAAAGGTAGCTTGGACTTAACGGATGTGACGGCGATGCGGGGATGGACCTGAAAAGACCGCTGGCGCGCGCCCCTACAATCGATACGCACCGCCAGGGCATAAATCGGCCACAATTCCCACAAGCCGTGCAAAAAACTTTCGATCGCGACAACTTTGGCGGCTACGCACGGGAATTCGCGCCCCGGGCGAGCAAGCCATCGCCAGCACTTGAAAGCATCGCACGGCTAGCGTGACGTGTTGCTTCTATACGTAGCTCACGCTCAGGCCGACCACTGGCTGCGCATGAATTTCAGCCCGTCGCTGGCCAGTTGCTCTTCCGTGTCGTACATGCGGCGCCAGATCTTCGTGGCCGCGACCAGATGAGGCAGGGCCATGCCGAAGGCCTCGATCGTCAGCCAACCGTCGTAGCCGGTGCTGCGTAGGGCCTGGAACGTCTCGTCCCAACGGATGTCGCCCTGGCCGGGCGTGGAGCGATCGTTCTCCGAGATGTGGACGTGGACCGTGTACTTGGCGCACGCGCGGATCGCCTCGGCCGGGTTCTTCTCCTCGATATTGGCGTGGAACGTGTCGTACATCATCCGGCAATGCGGATGCGACACTTCTTCCACGAAGCGGACCGTATCGACCGCCGAGTTGAGGAAATAGCACTCGAAACGGTTGAGGTATTCGACTCCGAGCATGACATCGTGCCTGGCGGCATGTTCGGCCACCTCGCGCATGCTTTCGACGCCGCGCTGCCATTCGTCGGCCGTGGGGCCCTGCCCGCTGAATTGCCCGAGCGCCGAGTGGTACGGCCCGACGAGCACCTTGACGCCGGCCGCCTGGCAACACTCGATGGCCAGCTTGTTCTTGGCGACCCCTGCGGCGCGAATCTGCTTGTCCTCGGAGATCGGATTATCGTCGGGTCCGCGAACCGTCACCGCCGTGCGCTCGAGTCCCAGATCGTCGAGGCGGCGTCCCCAGCGGGCATAGTCGTCGGGATCGAGCTCGAACATCGGCAACTCGACGCCGTCGTAGCCCATACGCTTCAGCGCTTCGAGCACCGGCAACTGCTGTTCGCTGAGCTTGTCGGTCCACAACAGCAGGTTCATTCCGAACTTCATCGGCGCGGCTCCTCAACGAGCAGGTGGTTTAGGTCGTGGCAGTATGTTTGGCCGGCTAAGGCAATTCAGGCGGTGCGAGCAGCTCGTCACGTCGGGCGGTCACCTCGCGGCGAACGCCGGGCAGAATCTCTCGAAACGAGTCGGGCAGCGACGGCAGTTTCACACGGCGCATGACCTGATTCAAGCGGAACGTCAGTTTTTCATCGTCGAGGTAGTCGGACAAGAATCGTTCCCGCGAAAACAGGGGAATCATCGAAGCCAGCCGTTCCGTCCCGTGCGGCACCATTTGGTTGATAGCCGACTCGATCAGCGTTGGGTCGACCGCCTGCATCGCCTCGTAGTACCGTTCCAAACTCGCCGGATCTTCGGCAATCAAGGTCGCGTCGAGCACGATCTCGACCAGGATGTGCCCCAGGAAGCTCGGCCGAAAGCCGTCGTCCGCCGGCAAGGCGTCGCGCACCACGACCGTGGTGGCCCAGGACAACTCGGTGAAGGCCCGCGTCTCGTGGAACCAGGCATCGTCCCGATGGTGTTGCACGATGCCCCGTGCCAGCGAGGCCACGCGTGGGTCGTCTGCCGCGACGTGCTGCGCGGCATATCGCTCGCGCACCCTCACGCGGCGATCGACCACGTTCATCCAGTCCGGAACCGCCGTGCCGGCCAGAAAGTAGGGATCATCAACGAAGCGTCGGCCGTGAGCAAAGTAGTTCATCGTGCGTCTCGCCGATTTACGAGTTCCGCACGTGCCCAATGCCGAGTGCATCACGCGCGGCCAGGACGCGTTCGACGGCCTGCTGTGGCGTGGCGGCCATGGCGGTGAAGTGCCCCATCTTGCGGCCGGGGCGCGCCTCGGGTTTGCCGTATAGGTGCAGCTTCACATCCGACAGCGCACAGGCGGCCGCCCAGTTGGGTTCGCCACCTTGCCAGAGATCTCCCAGCAGATTCGCCATCGCCGCAGGACGCAACAACTCCGTGCTGCCCAAGGGCAAACCACAAATCGCGCGGACCTGCTGTTCGAACTGACTGGTAAGCGAGGCGTCGAACGTCAGGTGTCCCGAGTTGTGCGGTCGCGGCGCCAACTCGTTCACTATCAAGCGGCCGTCGCGCGTGACGAACAGCTCGACGCACAAAACGCCCACCACTTCGAGCGACTCGAGGATGCCACGTGCCAGTTGAACCGCTTCGCGTGCAAGTTGCTCGCTCACGTCGGCCGGCGAGACCGAGATGTCGAGAATATGATTGCGGTGCGCATTGCCGATGGCGCCGTAGTGGGCGAACTCGCCACTGATTCCGCGCGCCGCGACGACCGAGATCTCGCCGTCAAAATCGATGAATCCTTCGAGCACCGCTTCGTCGGTCGCAACCGACTTCCAAGCGGCCGCGGCTTCACTGGAGTTCGTTATTTTGGCTTGTCCCTTGCCGTCGTAGCCCCAGCCGGCTGTTTTGAGCACGGCAGGCGTGCCGATCGTGGCGAGCGCCGCATGCAATTCGTCGAGCGTGCGGACTTCGGCAAAGGGGGCGACGGGAAAACCCGCCGACTGGAGAAAGCGTTTCTCGCGGAGACGGTTCTGCGTGGTATGCAAGACTTTGCCCGCGGGGCGCACCGGGGCGAACTCGGCGGCCGCTTCCGCCGTGGCGGTCAATACGTTCTCGAATTCGAAGGTGACCACATCGACGCCGCGGGCAAATTGCCGTACGGCGTCGAGATCGTCGTAAGGGGCGTTCGTCGTGCGATCGGCGAGTTGCCCAGCCGGACTTTCGTCCTCGGGTACGAAGACGTGTACGCCGTAGCCCATGCGTCGTGCGGCAATGGCGAACATCCGTCCCAATTGGCCGCCGCCGAGGACTCCGACCGTTCGACCGGGAAGTATCACCGCGCTCACGGCAGGGTTTCCCCGAGCACTTTGCGGGCTTGCTCTTCGCGGCGCGTGCGAAGTCGCTGGCGGAACTCGGGATGGCTGATGCCCAGGATCTCGGCGGCCAGCAGGGCAGCGTTCGTGGCGCCTGCCTTGCCGATGGCCAGCGTCGCGACGGGCACTCCCCCCGGCATCTGCACGATCGAGAGGAGCGAATCCATGCCCTTCAGCGCGTGGCTCTCGACCGGCACGCCGAGCACGGGCAGCAAGGTGTGCGAGGCGACCATGCCCGGCAGGTGGGCCGCGCCCCCGGCGCCGGCGATGATGACTTGAATTCCGCGAGACTCGGCCTCGAGGGCATATTCACGCATCCAGTCGGGGGTGCGGTGGGCCGACACGACGCGGCATTCGTGCGGAATGCCCAACTCGGTCAACACCTCGTCGGCATGGCGCATCGTCTCCCAGTCCGACTTGCTCCCCATGATGACGCCAACGAGCGGAGAGGAAGAATCGGGCATGGGCGTGCGCGTTCCAAAACGAGAAAACCACCCGCCGCAACCACCGGCGAACGGGGAGCCCCCATGATAGCAATTGGACGACGCTTTGCACGGCGTGCGTCGCGAATGCCCCCTACCTACGTCGCCGGTGCGTCTTTGCCGGCGTAGTCGTAGATGCGATAGGTCTTGTAGACCTGGGCGCCGCCTTTTTCGAGCCCCATGCGTGCCAGGTCGTTGGTCTCGGAGACCCAAGAGAATTCCGCTTCGCAGATGCCCATGCCGAGCGCGTGGGGCACCAGGCTCCGCATCAACACGAGCCCCAGGCCCCAGCGTTGAAACTCGGGCAACACGTTGATGCTGACGACGCGTACCCGCTTGATGTCCTTCTTGCGGCTCAACAGCTTGAGGAAACCGAAGGGGAGGAGACGCCCATCGATGGCCTTGATGCGTGGGTTGTAGTCGGGCAGGCCCAGGATGACCCCCACGGCGCGGCCTTCGGCCATGGCCACCACGGCTAACTCCGGCACGAGCAAGTGGCGCAGGTCGGCCGCCAGTTGCCGCAATTCGCCGGGCGAGAGGGGCACAAAGCCCCACATCGACGTACACGAGCGGTTGTAGAGGTCGAGAAACAGTTCTACTTCCTGGCGAAAGCGATTCTTTTCCATGGGGCGAATGGTCGCCTGCGAACGGGCCATGGCCTGGTCCGCCAGGTGCCCGAGACGTTTTTCGACCTCGGGCAACTGCTGAATCTCGCCAAAATAGGCCAGCAGGTCGTGCGTCTTGCGGAAGCCGTAGCTCTCGAAGAGCCGGGCGTAGTAGGGCTGGTTGTAGGTCATCATGAACGTCGGCGGGCTGTCGAACCCCTCGATGAGAAGTCCCGACTCGTAGTTCATCGACGGATTGACGGGTCCGCGCAATTCGTGAATATCGCGTTCGGCGAGCCAACGGCGGGCGGCGTCGAAGAGGCTATCGGCGACCTCTTGATCGTCGATCGACTCGTAGAAGCCGAAGAACCCCCGCTGCTCACCATACTGGCGGTTGTGATTGTGGTTCAGAATGGCGGCGATGCGTCCCACGACCCGGCCGTTCTTTCGCGCGAGAAAGGTCTGCATCTCGGCGATTTCATGGAAGGGATGCCGCGCGAAGCCCAGGAGCTTCTTCTGGTTATGCCGCAACGGCGGGACCCAGTTCGGGTCGCCCCGATAAAGCTCCCAGGCAAAATCCAAGAATTCTGCGCGATCCCGGCGCGAACTGACCGGGGCAACTTCGACGCTTCCCATGCGCGGTGACTTTCCGAGACGTGCGAAGGCGGAACGGCGGTTCCGCCGGCGACGGGTAAGACCGGCCCGTACGCGTGGCCTTACTGTACGTCCGTCGGCGCGGCATGGTCAAGTTGGGGAGACCTGGCAGCACACTTACTTCCCGCCCAGATGAGGACTTCCGCTCCCCGCGCAACCGTCACCCCCCCGCCGCGTCGGGTTCCACGAGAAGCGGCCGGCGACGCTTCGGCGTACGAGCATCTCGACCCGAGCCGGGCGAATCGCGACAATGCAGGGAGTGCGACCCGGCACAAGTCCCCCCGCCGCCGCGAGGTTTGCCCGATGACTTGCGAACATGTGAAACAGCTCTACCAACTCTGCCAGCAGAATAATCTCAAGCTCACGAGCGGCGATCTGATCCGCATCGTCTGTCCCCAATGTGGCGTGGCCGATGTCTGCCCCAGCGTCTACTCGGCCGAGTACGACGCCACTCATCAGGACGAGCAGGACGCGGACGAGCCCACCGTCGAACATCGGCCAGACCAGAAATAGGCATTTCGAGAGCGTGTTTGGCCTGCACATTTGGTCGCCGGCCAGCAGGCGTTCTGGGCGCGCGCCGATCGGGCTGTCGAAATCCGTTCCCGCGTTGACCCGCGAAATCAAGCTCCCCTATACTCCTGGTTCGCACCGGGGGGTCACATCGTTATGCGTCCCACCGCTCATTCCATTCGCTGGGGCTACGAGCAAGGGAAAGGTTCTAGATCATGGCCAGCGCCGTCGAACATGGCATCCGCGAAGAGATCACGCAATGCATTGGCAATACGCCCCTGGTGCGGTTGCGCCGAGTGACCGAGGGCTGCGTCGCCGACGTCGTGGCCAAGCTCGAAAATCTCAACCCGTTGTGGAGCGTGAAGGACCGCATCGCCCGGGCCATGATCGACGCCGCCGAACGGGACGGCCGCATCAAGAGCGATACGGTCATCATCGAACCGACCAGCGGTAACACGGGCATCGGGTTGGCCTTTGTCTGCGCGGCGCGTGGCTACAAGCTGATGGTGACGATGCCCGAGAGCATGAGCCTGGAACGTCGCCGCATGCTCAAGGCGTTGGGGGCGGAGTTGGTGCTCACGCCAGCCGCCGAAGGGATGCCGGGCGCCGTGCGCCGCGCCGAGCAACTTGCCGCCGAGAACAAGAACTACTTCATTCCGCAGCAGTTCAAGAATCCCGCGAACCCCGAAGTTCATCGCCAGACGACCGCCGAGGAAATCTGGCGCGACACCGGCGGCCAGGTCGATATCTTCGTCTCGGGCGTGGGAACGGGGGGGACGATTACCGGCGTGGGCGAGGTGCTCAAGAAGCGCAAGCCGGGGGTGAAGATCGTCGCCGTCGAGCCGACCAATAGCCCCGTCATCGCACAGCGCCTCGCGGGACAAGAACTGAAGCCAGGCAAGCACACGATTCAGGGCATCGGCGCAGGGTTCATTCCCGACGTGCTGAATGTCGACATCATCGACGACGTCGTGCAGGTGCAGGACGAAGATGCCATGGAAACCAGCCGCCAGTTGGCCAAGCTCGAGGGCTTCATGTGCGGCATCAGTTGCGGCGCCGCGGCCTGGGCCGCCATTCAAGTAGCCAAGCGCCCGGAGAACGCGGGCAAGCAGGTCGTCGTGATCCTGCCCGACCTGGGCGAACGCTACCTCTCGACGAAGCTCTTCCCGGAATAAACCGCAGGAGTTTTTCACCGCGAAGGCGCCTAGGTTTGGAAGCTGTCGATTATCTCAATACCCACACTGTTCTGCAGTGTGGGTATTTTTGTAGGTCAGGTACGCGCGTACCTGACAAATTGCAGAAGAAACTCTACTGCTCGGAATCCTCTGCCGTGCCGTGGTGGTAATCGAATCCTTCCGCAGCCGAAGTAGCTAACCACAACGATCCAACGCCACGACGGCGGTCCTCGCGCTCTCGTCAGTTGTTTCCCCTGCCTGACGCAATCACACTTCCACGAACTACATAATCAATTCCCGCACGGAGCATGGAACGAGATGGACTGGCTGCTTCTCATCGTAGCAGGGGCTTTCGAGGTCGTGTGGGCGACGGGCCTCAAATACACCGATGGCTTCACGCGGCTCTGGCCCAGCGTCGTCACGATCCTCGCCATGCTCGTGAGCTTCTTCACGCTGGCGCAGGCGATCCGCACCATTCCGCTCGGCACGGGCTACGCCATCTGGACCGGCATCGGCGCCGTCGGCACGGCTGCCGTGGGAATCGCCCTGTTCGGCGAGTCGGTCTCGCCCGCTCGCCTGGCCTGCATCGGCCTGGTCGTCGCCGGCATCGTAGGCTTGAAGCTCACGGCTTGATCACACTCTTCAACGCCAAGGCGCGAAGGAGCAAAGACGCAAAGGAGCGCGAGCGCAGATCCGAATCGCGCGCTGATCTCACAGCGTTGTGCCCGTCGTGCCGTTGTGGTGAAGCATTCGACTTACCACGGCGGCACCACGACACGACGACGTGTGGTTAAAAAACTGCTGCGCAACCTTCGAGCGACAGACATGCGCACTTCACCAACTCAGTCTTTGCGCCTTTGTCTCTTGGCGTCTTTGCGTTAAATCCCTGTCACGCACGGAGTGCGTGACCTACAAAACCCAGCCTTGGCGGTATTCGCGCTTGAGGTACTGATCTGCGTTCGATGAGTTTGTCGTCAGCTTGTCGGCGTCCCATGAGATCTCTTCGCCGGAGCGATAGGCCACGTTGCCCAGGAGGACCGCTTCGGCGAGGGCGCCGGAATAGTCGAAGTTGCAGGTGGTCGGCCCGCGGCTCTTCACCGCGGCAATCCACTCCTGATGGTGACCGATCGAGTTGGGAATGCTGGGCTCGGGCGTTTCGACCGTCGCGCCGTCATTCATGAAGAGTTGGCGGGAACCGTAATCGGCCAAGAGCCGTCCGCGATCTCCCTCGAACAACACGGCGGCCCCTTTCTTGTATTCCTCGGCCCCCTCGGGCATCCAACTGCCGTGGTACCAGGTGATGTCGACCGCCGGCTGCTCGCCCCGCGCCGCGAAATGCCAATCGGCCTGCATGTGGGCCGGCACGTCGTTCTCGCCTTCCTGGGCGAGCTCGCCTTTCGCGCTGACCTTGGTCGGCGCGCGGAGATCGAGTGCCCAGTAGGGCAGATCGATGTAGTGGCAGCCCATGTCGGCCAGAATGCCCCCGCCGAAGTCGAACCAGTAGCGCCAGTTGAAATGGAAGTGCGAGGGGTGGAAGGGTCGCATCGGGGCGGGCCCGACCCAAAGGTCGTAATCGACATGCGCCGGCGGCGTCGCTTCGGCCACGCGCACCCCTGGTACCGCGATGCGATTGCCCTGCCAGACGAGCACCTTGCGGACTGGCCCGATCGCGCCCGACTTGATCAGCTCGACGACGCGGCGATAGTTGTCGCCGGCGTGAATCTGCGTGCCCATCTGCGTGACGGCGTTGTGTTGCTTGGCCAGCTCGCGCACCTGGCGCACTTCCCACACGGAGTGTGCGAGGGGCTTCTCGCAATAGACGTCGAGACCGGCCTTCAGGGCCCAGGCGGTGGGAATCGCGTGCGAATGGTCGGGCGTGGCAATCACCACCCCGTCGAGATCCTTGCGCTCGAGCAGTTGGCGATAGTCGGCGTAGGTCTCGGCCTTGGGGTACGCCTCTTTGGCGCCAGCCAGCCGCTGGGCGTCGATGTCGCACAGGGCCACGATGTTTTCGGTCGCCACGTTGTCGAGGTTGTAGCGTCCCTGCGCCGCCACGCCGATGACGCCGAGGTTCAGCTTCTCGTTGGGCGAGCGCGTGGCCGCCAGCAGCGGCCGGGGGAGCATGCTCGCCGTGGCGGTCGCGGCGCCGGCCAGTGCGGCGCGCCGCAGGAATTCTCGTCGGCTGACGGGATCGTACATCGCGGTGGGTCCTTCGAGGCGGCAGGGCGGGAAAATCGCTGCTTCGCAGCATACCCAGGCCGCACAGGCCGGGCAAATTCCGCCGCGTTTCGTGCCCGCTCGCCCCTGGTTCAATCGCGGCGCGTGCGATACGTTCGTAGGGCACGCATCATTGTGTGACGCTGGACTAGGGGGGTAGCACCGACGAGTTTCCGGAGACGGTTTAAAACTTTTCTCGTGCAAGTCGGAAGCTCGTCGGTGTCGCGCAGCGACAAGATGTTCGTTTCGACCGGACCGGCGTTGTGATGAGGCTGCGCTGCTGAAATGTGCAGGCCCGATCAACCCTCTGGTTGCTGCGCAACACCGACGACGGTGCGACTCGAGTGTGTTGTTGTGTGCGACGTCGCGCCGCACCCTCGTCGGTGCTACCCGGCTGGGGAACCGAAAATTAGGCTTTGACAGAACACTAACACCATTGTCAGGTACGGAGTACCTGACCTACCCATGAGCGACGAAAACTCCACGGGCGAAGATCTGAACGCCGTACTTGTGCGGCATGCGATTGCCTTGCCCCCCGAGCAGGTCGAGCAACTCGATCGATACTGCCAATTGCTGTGGGAGTGGAACGAAAAGCTCAATCTCACGCGGCACACCAGCTACGAGAAATTCGTGGCGCGCGATCTCGCCGATACGCTGCAACTGGCGAAGCTGATGGAACAGCACGAAGCCGTCCTCGACGTAGGCACCGGCGGGGGCGTGCCGGGCATCCCGCTCCGCATCGTGCGCGACGATCTCCAGGTGGCGCTCATCGATTCGGTGGGCAAGAAGGCCCGGGCGGTCGAAGACATCGTGCGGCGTTTGCCCCTGCCGATCAACGTCCACGCCGAGCGTTTGCAAGATCATCTGCCGCGGCGCCGTTACGACACGCTTGTGGTGCGCGCGGTGGCCCGGCTCGAGAAGCTGCTCGAATGGGTCAAGCCGCACTGGGGCTCGTTCCGGCGCATGCTGGTAATCAAAGGCCCCGCCTGGGTCGAGGAACGGGGCGAGGCGCGTCATCGCGGGCTGATGAACGATCTCGACCTGCGCAAGCTGGCCGAGTACCCCTTGCACGGCACCGATTCGCAGAGCGTCATCCTGCAACTCAGCCGCCGCTCGGCTTCCTGATGTCTTTCGTTGAATCGTTTTCAACGCAAAGGTGCAAAGACGCAAAGGGAGCAGTCACTTTGATGGTACTGTCTCGATTTTGCGTCAGCGTTGAGCAGTATGCTTGAACTCGCGCAAGATTCCTGCACAGGCTGGCAGCCTGTCCACTTTTATTGCGCGTCACGTACCCACCTGGTATCTCTCTGCGTCTCTGCGCCTTAGCGTCTTTGCGTTTGCTTCTGAAAGACCCCAAGAACGGCGTTTTTCGAGGGCAGGCGACCGTGGTTGGCCGATCTGGCACAATAAGTGCCGATCTAGGCTCGCCCTGTTGATCCGCCTTCCGCGTCCGTTAGAACAGCCTTATGCAGCTCGTCTTTCTCGGCACCACCGGATATCACCCCAGCGAGACCCGGCACACGGCGTGCCTGATGCTGCCCGAGCTGGGCATCGTGCTCGACGCCGGCTCGGGCATGTTTCGAGTCGGTCCGCGCTTGGTGACCGACGAGCTCGACATCTTCCTGTCGCACGCGCATCTCGATCACATCATGGGCCTCACCTTCCTGCACGACATCTTCGTGGGGCGGTCGATGCGCCGAGTCACGATTCATGGGGCTGCGGACAAGCTAGCCGCGGTGCGCGAGCATCTCTTCTCGCGTCCACTTTTCCCGGTCGATCCGCCGTGGGAATTCCGGGCCCTTGAAGGAGACGCCGCGCTGATGCACGGAGGACGGCTGACCCACTTTCCGCTCGAGCATCCGGGGGGCTCGACCGGCTTCCGGCTCGATTGGCCCCAGGCATCGATGGCCTACGTGACCGACACGACGGCGACGAAAGACGCGGACTATATCCGCCACATCCGCGGCGTCGACCTGCTCGTGCATGAATGCTATTTCCCTGATGCGATGGCCGATTGGGCCCGCACGA
Source organism: Pirellulales bacterium (assembly GCA_019636335.1). Taxonomy (NCBI): domain Bacteria; kingdom Pseudomonadati; phylum Planctomycetota; class Planctomycetia; order Pirellulales; species Pirellulales bacterium. Next base: position 166,694 of record JAHBXR010000011.1, on the reverse strand, counting down.
CCGGACACAGTTACACAACGCCGGTGGCCGAATTGGCGCGGCAGGCCGGAGTGGGGCGTTTGTTGCTGGTCCACGTCAATCCGCTCGGCCCCGAGCCCGACGCGATCGATCTGAACGTGGCACGCGCGATCTTTCCGCCGACGGAGATCGCCGGCGACCTGCAAGTGGTGAAATTCTAGCCGGCGGGTTGATGACCGCCGCGAAGCCCGGCGCCGGGCGTGAAGCCGCCACGCCACACAACGCACATGGCCACGACGGAAAACCGCCGTGGCCATGACACTTCGATGGTTCACGAACGACGCTCGCCTTAGCGGCGCGTGCGAGCGGGAGGAGCGGCCTGGGGAACCGGTTGTGCCGAACCCGCACGAGGCAGGCCTTCGGCGGCCTTCGCTTCCTTGGGCGCTTCGACGGCCGGCATCTGCAGCTCCTCGGTGGCGCTGGCCTTGCGAATCGCCGGGTCGAGCTTCATTTTCTCGTTGTTACGCACGCCCGATTGCGTGGTGCCGGCGATGTAATTGTCGATCTGGGCCGTCTCCTTCAACCGCGCGAAGTAATCCGCCATCGAGATGCGCATCTTCTTCTCGCGCAAATCGGTGAAAAGTTCCTCGCGGACCTCGGCGAAGTCGACCTTGACCGGTTCGGTGCGACCCTCGCAGAGCATGACGACGAACTTGTCCTCGACCTGCACGATACCCGACAGCTCTCCCGGCTTGAGCGAGAAGGCCTCTTGCTCGAGCATGGGTTGTCCGCCGTGACGCTGCACCGGCGGCACCTGCCCGGCCAGGGCGCGGCTGCTGGCTTCGACCGAGTACTGCTCGGCCAGTTGACCGAAGTAGTCGGACGCGGGGTTCTTGCGGGCCATCTCCCAGACTTCCTGGGCACGGCGCATGTCGTTCAGCACGATCGCCCGAATTCGGACGCGGGGGCCGAAGTTTGCTTCGAAGCCCATCTGCAGATCGGCCTCGGTAACCTCGATCTTGTCGCCGACCAGCTTCTTGAGCGCGGCCGACGGCCAGACCGAATCGTGGACGTAGAGGTCCATCGGCATGCCCTGCTCTTGTATCACTTCGTCGAGCCAGGCCTGCACGTCGGGGCCGCCGTCGGGGGTGAACTTGCCCATGAGCATCGCCGCCTGGGCGATCTCGGCGTCGATATCGGCGTCGGTGATTGTCAGGTTCTTCGAGCGCAGGGCCTGTTCGAGCAGCTTGCGGCTGATCGTGCCTTCGAGCACTTCCGCGCCGTGGCGATCGATGCACTCCTCGGCCAGCTCGCGCATCGTGATCTTGTGCCCGTTGATGATCGCCGCCACGCCGGGCATCGCCTTGCGCTTGGCGGGATCGTTGAAGATATTCTCGACTTGCGACGCGGCCTGCAGTTCCTTGAAGAGATCGGCCGCCGCCGCCTGCAGCTTCTTGTCGCGGATCGCTTCGGCCAGAATCTTGTCGACATTCTCGCGGATCGCCACGGGACGCGCCGGATGGTGCTTCTCGCATTTGAGAATCACGAACTTGTCGTTCACCGGCACGATGTTCGAGATCTGACCCTGCTTCAGCGCAAACGCCGCCTGTTCCACGGCCAGGTCGCCCAGATGCCGACGAATCGGCTGGATCAGGCCGCGGGCGCTACCGCTGTTGGGATCGTCCGATTCATCCTTGGCGATGTTCGGAAAATTTTCGGGATCGTTCATCACCATCTGGTGGACGTGCCGCGCCTTCTGCTCCGTGTCGCAGACGATGACGCGCACCTGGACCGATGGTCCGTATTCGGTCTCGTAGGCCTTATCGATGTCTTCTTGAGTCACGGTCAGGCGTTCGGCCGCGACCTTGCGCAGGGCGAGGGTCGGCCAGACCATGTCGTCGGCGTATTGTGTCGGCGTGATGCCGCGACCTTCTTCGAGCATCTGTAGATACTGATCGGTCGCCAGTCCGAAACGGGTCGCCAGGCGCTCGATCTCGGCCCGCACCTCTTCGGGCTTCACCGTGATGCCGCGCGCGGCACACTGCTGCGTCACGACTTGTCGATTGACCAGGCTTTCGAGCACGGCCTCGCCGTAGTGCCACAGCGCCTGCTGCGCCAATTCGTTGCGGCTGATGTCTTCTCGATTCACCACGGCCACGATTTGCGGCTTGTTGGCGTCGGGCGAGCCCCCCACGACCGGTCTCCCCGCCGGAGCGGGCGTGGCGGCCACTTCCTTGGCCGAACGTGGCGACGTCGACAACTTGGGACCCGCCGCCGGACGTGTCGCCGGCGCTTGAGCGAAGACTGCCGTGGACAGGCCCGAGAGAACCAGTCCCAGCGAAACGGCCGACGTTGCGATACTCGCCACGACGACTTGCCAGCCGGCGGCCCGGCGCTTGGCGCCGAGTACGATTCCATCCTTGGACATCGCGTTCTCTCCCTAGCACGATCGTTGAATGCGGACGCGGACGTGTCTCAAGCCCAAGAGACTCTAATTCACCGCGAAGGGCGGGGAGTATAGGTGGCTGCGAACCGCAGGGTCAAGGTCGAATGCAGTCGCCCCCTTCTGCCTGCAACGCGTGCTAGCAGCGCGCGATGTGAACGCCTGTCTTTGTCGGCGTATCGCGAGGTCGGGCTTGCCGGCCCCGGCAGAACCGATTAGAAGTCTCCCCTCTTTTCTCGGTGGCTTTCCCACATCCACCACGGCAAGATCCCTGTCACGACCACGCGTCGGGAGGCGCACTTCATGCGGTACTTCCATCGTCGCACGTTTCTGGCCGCGCTCGTCGGTGGCGCCGTTGTCTCCTGGTTGCCGGCGGCGCTGGCCAAACAACGGGCCGTCTCGGAACGCCGCGCTCTGGACGGCGCGATTCAAGTCGACCTGAAAGACATGCTCAACAAGGGACTCAAGTCGCGACGCAAGAGCGAGTTCGCCTTCGTCGACGAGGTGGTCACCGAGGTCGACGCCGGTCGCTTGCCGCGCAAAGAGGTCGAGCAGGTTTTCCTCTGGGCGCGACGCCAGCCACGTCACCCGTTCCAATACTTTCAGTTCGCGATGACCAAACAGGCCCGCCGTTTCGGCGTGCGACTGTAGTTGGTTCCACCATGCAGATTGCAAGGGCGTGCAGCAACAAAAGTGGCACAGGTCGCTGGCCTGTGCAAGAATGTTGAGTAGGGCGAATGCACAGGTCGGCGACCTGTGCCACTTGACTGATCTATTTGACGAGCAGCTTACTCCTCAGCTCCCCTCCGCGCCTCTGCGCGAGCCGGGGATTAGAGCAGCTCGGAAATCGGCGCGCCGTTCTCGACGATATATCGCGGGCGGCCGCGGTGATCGAGATAGGTCGCGTCGAGCGGCACGCCCAGGTGGTGATAGATCGTGGCGGCGAGATCGCCGGGCGTGACGGGGCGTTCCTTCGGCTGCCCACCGTCTCGTTCCGAAGAGCCGATGACCTGCCCATGACGGAACCCGCCCCCGGCCAGCGTCATCGACATGACGTTCGGCCAGTGGTCGCGGCCGTCGGTGCTTCCCTGCGTGCCGATCTTGGGCGTGCGGCCGAATTCGCCCATGGCGAGCACCAGCACGTCGTCGATCAAGCCCCGTTCGGTCAGATCCTCGACGAGCGTCGTCAGCAGGTGGTCGAACACGGGCAGCAGCGGACGCAGCCCGTTCATGATGCCGCCGTAGGGCGGAATGTTGTCGCCGTGCGTATCCCACGTCCCCGAAGCGCCGTGATGGCTCATGTCGAGGGTGACAAAGCTGACGCCCGCTTCGACGAGTCGCCGCGCGAGCAGGGCCTGCTGACACCAGACGTGATTCGTGTAGCGGCGGTGCGTCTCTTCCGATTCTTGCGACAGGTCGAACACCCGTTGCGCCACGCCGCCGGTGACCATATCGACGGCCTGTTGCTCGAAGGCATCCATCGCCGCCAGCGAGCCCGATCGATCGAGATCGCGCCGCAAGCGATCGAGTTGCCGCAGGACCGACTGGCGCGAATAGAGCCGCTCGTGCGAAAGCCCGCTGGGCAACTCGAACAGCTTGCCCACCTTGTTGCCGTCGAACGGATCGTGTTGCTTGCCGAGATAGCCCCCCCAGGCGACGTGCGACGTCGACTTCATGTTCAGCACGACATAAGGGGGTAACTCGGCACGCTGCTCGCCGCGCAGCTTGGCGGCCAGGGCGGCAATCGCCGGATACTTATCGGCCTCGGGATTCACGCGCGGCTCGGCCAGCACGTTGCCCGTCTGAAAGACCTGGTTCGGCTCGTGATTCGACCCGCGCGCATCGATCGAGCGAATGATCGTCAGTCGATCCATCATCGCGGCCTGCTTCGGCAGATGCTCGCAGAGCAACACGCCGGGAAGCGCCGATTGAATCGTGCGGAAGGGGCCGCGGATCTCGACGGGAGCGTCGGGCTTGACGTCCCAGGTATCGATGTGGCTGGGGCCTCCGGTCATCCAGAGCAGAATGACGCTCTTGCGACCCGGCAACGGCCGGCCCGCGGCGGCCGCCTGGTGGCGCAGACGCAGCAGGTCGGGCAGCGTCAATCCGCCGATGCCCAGCAGGCTGGCCTTGAGCATGCCACGCCGGTCGACGACGGTCAGCCCCTCGCGCCGCCGCGCATGGAAATGCGTGAAGGCGTGCTGCTCGGCATGGGATCGACCGTGTGCGGCATCCATCGAGAATCCTCCGGCCGCTCAGTATAGCCCGACCGGCGGGGGAAGACTAACCCTGGTCTTTGTGCCGACAGGGATTTCAACGCAAAGTCGCAAAGACGCAAAGATAGATGAGAAATCCCGGGAAATGCCTTCGCGTGGCACTGCTGGCTTGTCCAGCAGCGGGAACACCTGTTGATCCAGCGTATGAGGGCAGTTCTGCCAGACAGCATCTGCCGCGATCTCGACCGCTGGGCAAGCCAGCAGTGCCACACCGCCGTTTGGCTTGCGGCAAACATTCAGGTTCTCTGCGTCACTGCGCCTTGGCGTCTTTGCGTTCAAAGAATTCCGCGGCTCCGCGTGAGCTCTTACTCTTCATCCGAACGGAGCTTTGCCAGCACGGAGTAATCTTCGAGGGTGGTGGTATCGCCGACCGTTTCTTTTCCTTCGGCGATGTCGCGCAGGAGCCGCCGCATGATCTTGCCGCTGCGCGTCTTGGGCAGCGCGTTGGTGAAGCGAATATCGTCGGGCTGGGCGAGTGCGCCGATCTCCTTCCGCACGTGCTGCCTGAGCGCCGAGCGAAGATCGTCACTGGCGTCGCTTCCCTTGAGCGTGACGAAGACCACCACGCCTTGCCCCTTGATCGGGTCGGGCCGTCCCACGGCCGCCGCCTCGGCTACCTTGGGATGACTGACCAGGGCACTTTCGATTTCGATCGTGCTCAAGCGATGCCCGGCCACGTTGAGCACGTCGTCGATACGCCCCATGATCCAGTAGTAGCCGTCGCTGTCGCAACGTGCGTTGTCCCCGGCCAGGTACTTGTTGGGAATCTTGCTCCAGTACTGCTCTTTGTAGCGCGCGTCGTCTCCCCAGATGCCGCGGAGCATGCCGGGCCAGGGATGTGCCATGACGAGCCAGCCGCCCGAGCCGGGCTTCACCGGCTTGCCATCTTCGGTAACGATCTGCGGCACGATGCCCGGTAGCGGCTTGGTGCAACTGCCCGGCTTCGTGGCGATGGCGCCGGGCAAAGGGCTCATCATGATGCCCCCCGTCTCGGTCTGCCACCACGTATCGACGATCGGGCAGCGCCGTCCGCCGATCTTTTCGTGGTACCACATCCAGGCCTCGGGATTGATCCCTTCGCCCACGGTGCCCAGCAGACGCAGGCTCGACAGGTCCCGTTTCTCGACCCAGTGATCGCCCCACTTGATGAACGAACGGATTGCCGTCGGCGCCGTGTAGAGGATGTTCACGCGGTAGCGCTCGATGATCTCCCAGAAGCGGCCCTCGTCGGGCCAGTTCGGGGCGCCCTCGTACATGACGGTCGTCGCGCCGTTCGAAAGCGGGCCGTAGACGACATAGCTGTGCCCGGTAACCCAACCGATATCGGCGGTACACCAGAAGGTATCTTCGTCGCGGAGATCGAAGACCCATTCGGTCGTCTTCTTGACGAACAGGTTGTAGCCCGCCGTGGTGTGCTTGATCCCCTTCGGCTTGCCGGTCGAACCGCTGGTGTAGAGGATGAACAGCGGCGTCTCGCTGTCGAGCGGCGTGGCGGGGCAATCGGCCGACGCCGCGGCCACGAGGTCATGCCACCAGAAGTCGCGACCTTCCTGCATCGTCACGTCGTTGCCGATCCGGCGCAGCACGACGCACTTCTCGACCGTGGGGGATTTCGTCAAGGCTTCGTCGACGTTCGCCTTGAGTTGCAACACGGAACCGCGTCGCCAGCCGCCATCGGCCGTGATGACGAGCTTGGCTTTCGCGTCGTTGTTGCGATCGGCGATCGCCTCGCTCGAAAAGCCGCCGAAAATCACGGAGTGGACCGCACCGATCCGCGCGCAGGCCAACATGGCAATCGCCAGCTCGGGCACCAGCGGCATATAGAGCGAGACGACGTCGCCGGTCTTAATGCCCAACTGCTTGAGCACGTTGGCAAAGCGGCACACCTCGCGGTGCAACATCTGATAGGTGAGCACGCGCTGCTCGCCGGGCTCCCCTTCCCAGATGATGGCGGCCTTGTTCTTGCGCCACGTGTCGAGATGCACGTCGAGACAGTTGTACGAGATGTTCGTCTGCCCGCCGACGAACCACTGGGCGAAGGGCTCTTTCCAGTCGAGCACCTGGTCGAAGGGACGGAACCAGTGCAGTTCCTCGGCCAGACGCCCCCAGAAGGCGGGCGGATCGGCGGCGGCCTCGTTCCACAGCTTCTCGTACGCCTCGACGGAGCCGATGCGCGCCTGGGCGGCAAACTCGGCCGGGGGCGGAAAGAGCCGCGTCTCCTGCATTACGTTCTCGATCTGCCCAGCCGCCGGCGCTGCCTGCTTGGCCATCCTCGAAATCTCCCGCTCGAGTTTCCCCTGACAGTGAATAGACCCGTCATTGTTGGGCACCCTCCGGCGCGTGTCAATTCTTCGGCAAACAAGCTCACGCGGAGCATTTTTAACGCCAAGACGCCAAGACGCAGAGACGCAAAGGGAAATAACTAACGATTGATTCACCAGCGGCGGTCCAAGTCCCGCAATCCTTCCAAGTGCAATTGCCTCTTGAATCAGCAGTGACCCCTACACAGCATTCCTTTGCGCCTTTGCGCCTCTGCGCCTCTGCGTCTTGGCGTTAAAATCCCCCAATCCTCCGCGATTCCGCGGCTCCGCGTGAGCCTTCTCCTACTGCGTTGAAGGTGCCCGGCAGCAGGGTAGAATGACCGTTCCAATCGCGCCGCTCGGTTTGCCGATGGACCGCCGCTTTGCTCTGAGGAGTCCCATGAGCACCCGCCCCTTCGTCCACCTCCACTGCCATAGCCATTTCAGCCTGCTGGACGGCGCCAGTTCGATCGGCGGACTGGTCAAGAAGGCCAAGTCGGCCGGCATGAACGCCCTGGCGCTGACCGACCACGGCAACCTGCACGGGGCGCTCGAGTTCTATCGCAAAGCGCGGGATGCCGGCATCAACCCGATCGTGGGCTACGAGGCCTACGTCGCCCCAGAGAGCCGGTTCAAGAAAGAGGCCAGCAAGAACGACGAGGCAAGCTACCATCTGACGCTGCTCGCGCAGAATCGCACCGGCTTTCGCAACCTGCTCAAGTTGGCCTCGGCGGCTTATCTCGAAGGCTTCTATCGCAAGCCACGCATCGATCGCGAGTTGCTCGCCGCGCACAACGAAGGACTCATCTGTCTCAGCGGCTGCGTGTCGGGCGAGTTCAGCCGCGCCATCCTGCGTGGCGTGGGAGCCGAGCCCAACATCGCCGAGTCTCAGGAAATCGCCCGTTGGTTCAGCGGGGTGTTCGGCGATCGCTACTTCATCGAGATCCAGAACAACGGCCTCGAGATCCAACGTCTGGCGATGGAAGGGGCCGTCGATGTGGCACAGCGCATGGGCCTGCCCCTGGTGGCCACCAGCGATGCCCACTACGTCAATCGCGAGGATGCCGAGGCGCAGGATGTGCTGCTCTGCATCAATACGGGCAAGTTCCGCACCGACGTGAATCGCATGCGGATGGAGGGGGATCTCTTCTATCTCCGCGAGCCGGAAGAGATGTACGCCGCCTTCCCCGGCTACGAAGACGCGGTGGCCCGCAGCCAGGAGATTGCCGATCGGGTCGACATCGATCTCGAGCTCGGCAAACGCCACTTCCCCTCGTTTCAGCTTCCGCCCGAGAAAACCGCGGCCGAATACCTGCGCGAGCTTTGCATCGCGGGGCTCGAGCGCCGCTACGCGGAAGACGCCGAGCGTCTGGTCGACGGTCAGCTTTCGACCGAAGTAATCGACCGGCTCGAGCGCGAGCTTGAAGTAATTAACACGCTCGGTTTTGCCAATTACTTCCTCATCGTGTGGGACTTCGTGCGGTTTGCCAGCGAGCGCGACATTCCGGCCACCGCGCGCGGCTCGGGGGTCGGCTCGCTTGTGGCCTTTGCCCTGGGCATGAGTCACGTCTGTCCCTTGCGCTACGACCTGCTCTTCGAGCGCTTCCTCGACAAGAGCCGCAAGGAAGCACCCGATATCGATATCGATTTCTGCAAGGATCGCCGTGGCGAGGTGATCCAGTACGTGAAAGACAAGTACGGCGAGGCGAACGTCGCGCAGATCGGCACGTTCGGCACATTGGCGGCCAAGGCGGCCATCCGCGACGTGGGACGCGTGCTGGGGCTCCCCATCGCGCGGGTCGACTCGATCGTGGCCATGGTGCCCGAGGAATTGCACATCACGCTCGCCTCCGCGCTCGAGAAGAGCGCGGAACTCAAGGCCGCCTTCGATCGCGACGGCGAGATCCGCGAGGTCATCACGCTGGCGATGAAGATCGAGGGCCTCGCGCGCAATGTCGGCACCCACGCCGCGGCGGTGGTGATCGCCGATCGGCCGCTCGACGAGTACGTGCCGCTGTGCCGCGTGAAGGACAAAGAAGAAACGATCACCCAGTGGGCCATGGGGGACGTCGAGGCGGCCGGCCTGCTGAAGATGGACTTCCTCGGGCTGCGGAACTTGACGATTCTCTCGAAGGCGGTCGACCTGATCGAGCAGACGACCGGCGAGCGTGTGGACCCGTATAAGTTCCCGCTCGAGGACAAGCCGACCTTCGCGCTCCTCTGCCGCGGCGAGACGAAGGGCATCTTCCAACTCGAAAGCGGCGGCATTCGCGACCTGCTGCAGCGGATGAAGCCCGACCACTTCCGCGACATCATCGCCACCGCGGCGCTCTATCGTCCCGGCCCGCTCGAAGGGGGCATGGTCGACGACTACATCGAGGTGAAGCACGGCCGCCAGCAGGCCGAGTACAAGCACCCCGTGATGCGCGACATTCTCGAAGAGACGCACGGCGTGATGGTCTACCAGGAACAGGTGATGCGCATCTTGAACGCGCTGGGAGGCATCGAGCTCTCGAGTGCCTACACGTGCATCAAGGCCATCAGCAAGAAAAAGCTGGAGATCATCGCCAAGTTCCGCGGCGAGTTCATCACCGGCGCCACGGAAAAAGGCCTCTCCTCGAAAGATGCCGAAGAACTGTTCGGCATGGTCGAGAAGTTCGCCGGCTACGGTTTTAATAAGAGCCACTCCACGGCCTACGCGCTCATCGCCTACATGACCGCCTACCTGAAGGCGCACTATCAGGTCGAGTTCATGGCGGCGCTCCTCTCGGGCGATATCCAGGGGCGCAACTTCAAACGCAAGGATTCGCTGGTCGAGCATCTCGAAGACTGCCACCGCATGCAGATCACCGTGGTGCCGCCCAACGTGAATCTCTCCGAAGGTGATTTCACGGTGGCCGACGGCAAGATCTGCTTCGGCCTCGCCGCCATCAAAGGTTGCGGGGTGCTGGCCGCCGAGGCCATCAAGGCCGCGCGGAAGAAGGATGGCCCCTTCCGCGATCTGTACGACTTCTGCTGCCGGCTCGACCCGGCGGTGGTCAACCGCTCGACCATCGAATCGCTCATCAAGGCGGGAGCGTTCGACTTCAGCGGCGCGCGGCGTTCGCAACTGCTGGCGGTGCTCGAGCGCGCCCTGCAGGCGGGTGCCGCCACGCTGGCCGATCGCCGCAGTGGCCAGAAGGGACTCTTCGACGATGCCGAGGAAGACGATTCGCCCGCCGCCGTGCAGGCCAGCCTGCCCGACATCCCCGAGCTCGAAGAACGCGAAAAGTTGGCCGCCGAAAAGGAAGTGCTGGGCTTCTATCTCACCAGCCATCCGCTGGCCGAATTCGAAGAGAAGCTCAGGCTCTTCTGCTCCCACACCACGGTCGAGGCGGCGCAACTCTCGAACCGCGCCGAGGTAATCGTGGGAGGCATGCTCTCGGCCATCAAGTTCTCGCACACGAAGAACGCACGGCCGGGTAGCACGGCGACGAAGTACGCCATGTTCGATCTCGAAGACACCGCCGGCATGATGCGCTGCATTCTCTGGCCCGACGATTTCGCCAAATGCGGCGAGCTGGTCGCCCCCGACGCGATCCTGGTGATCCGCGGCGCCGTCGACAAGCGCCCCGGTAGCGAAGAGGCGAACCTGATCGTCAACGAGTTGATTCCCATGGCCGAGCTGGACGGGCGTTTCACGAAGGGCGTGCGCATCCGCGTCAGCGAAGCGACGCACAGCGAGCGCGGGCTCGAGCGCCTCTACGAGATCCTCCGCGGCTACCCGGGCCAGCACGAACTGCACCTGGTGCTGACGCTGAACGACGGCAGTCGCGTCCGCTGCCAGTGCGACAAGATGCGCGTCGAGGTGAACGCCGAAATGCGCCGCCGCGTGGAGGAACTTCTCGGCCCAGGGCAATTGAGCCTCGTCGCCGAACCACCCAAGCCGGCGGCACCGCAACGTCAGAAGAACGGATACGAACGAGCTGGTGCGAGGGGGTGATCGAATATTCCATCAAGAGCGATAGAACCTCGCTTTAATCACCCTGATAGCCTCTTGACTTCGCTCGCTTAAACTGATCGCATGTGGTGTTTAACAATGCCGCACTAAGTGAGTCCGCGCGATAAGGGCAGGTCAACATGTCATTTAATACCTCGCAATCTGCTTACGAAGATCTTCGAAGTATCGTAGCCGAACGGTCTGATCCCCTCATTGCGTGGGTAGGTGCCGGACTAAGTGTAGCGGCAGGAATGCCCACGTGGGCTCAACTTCGTGACTTACTCGTTACAGAACTGCGAAAGCTGGCGCAAGCGATATCTGACCCAGAAACCCAGCTTACACTTCGGAGATGTGCTGATGCTGCCGCCGTGGATCCGAATTTGTGGAATGCCTTTGGCCTGCTGAAAGAAAAACTAGGCAGCGAATCATACAAGTCGGCAATTCGGAGAGCATTTCGCGGTGCCGAAACTTGCAGCATACCTCCAATCTACGAACGACTGTGGAAGCTCGGTATATCCGGTCTATTGAATCTGAATATCGACCGTATTGCGACACGCGCCTTCACTACTGTTTTTGGCGGAAAACTACTTCACGAATTCTCTGGAGAGCGAGCCGGACAGTTTACCCACCTACTAAAGGGACAGGTCCCCTGGCAGGCACATCTCCACGGGCAACTAGAAGATGTGTCTAGCTGGGTGTTTACTGCGAGTGATCTACAACGACTCTTTAGTCAACACGGCTACGACAATCTACTATCGACATGCTTTTCCGCGAGAACAGTCGTATTTGTTGGCATCACCGCCGATGACATAGCAGCTGGTGGCCACCTAAGGCGCTTGACACAGCTAGGAATCGACTGCGGCAACCATTTTTGGATCACTCATCTTGGCCGCGACAAGAGGGCGTGGGCAGAAGAGTCCGGCATTCGCCTAATTGAATACAACGCTCGGGATGGGAACCATTCTGAGTTGAATGAACTTTTTGACGACCTACAGCAATACAAGCCGGTGGAGACGGCTGCGCGGCCAGTCCGCCCCAAGGTACCGATTGAAAGTGCTGAAGTGCCCGCTCCAGATGAATTGGAGCAAAGGTCGGCGACCGACATACGACAGATTCTCAATGCAAAGGCTTCGGCAATACTTGCTGACACAAACGAAGAAAGCATAAACGAGTTTGAGCAATTCGCGTCAAAGTACTCCGAAGCAATTTATCGCGCCTGGTACGTCTCACTCGATCCGCCAAAAAACAACGTGCTTGGATATACATTGCATGAGAAGTGCGCTGACGGCGCGTTCGGTACGGTGTATCGCGCAACGGATAGCGAAGAGCGCATGTATGCCTTAAAGATCCTTCACGAGCGAGTTCGGTCGAATCGGGAGATGCTCCATAGCTTTCGACGCGGTGTTCAGTCAATGAGGATATTGACAGAGGCAAATCTAGATGGGGTTGTAAAGTACTACAACGCGTCCGAAATCCCTGCGATGGTTGCTATGGATTTCATAGAAGGCATAGACCTTGCAGAGGCCGTTCGTAAAGGAGTATTGCGTGACTGGGACGTCCTACTCAAATGGGCAGTGCGGCTCGCTGAGATCATCCGAACTTCACATAGGCTGCCGCAACGGGTCTTGCACAGGGATATTCGGCCTTCAAACATAATGCTTGAAGGGTGCTGGGGACCTGATCCAAAATGGGAACAAGTGAAACTATGGGTCCTCGACTTTGACTTGTCCTATCATTTGGATTCACTCGATGTGTCGATCTCGCAACCGAGTGCCACGAACGGCTTTCTTGCACCAGAACAGGTTGACCGCAGCTCGGGCGTATCGACACGGAACGCTGCGGTAGACTCCTTCGGGATTGGAATGACACTGTACTTCATGCGATCAGCGATTGAGCCACGATTTGGACAACACCGTTATTCCGACTGGAACGAGACGTTGCAGGAATGTGCTCGCAAGCACCCATGTGCCGCTTGGGAGTCGCTACCTAACCGGTTCGGCAGGCTGATCCACAGCGCTACGCGAGACAAACAGGAGCAACGACTCGATGTCGCAAGAATAGAGGATGAACTAGTTAGGCTTCGAGATGCAGCGACTGCCCCTGAACGAGTTGCGTCCGCTGAATTACTCGCTGAAGAGATTGCTGCCAGGGCATTTCCGAATCGTTATTCTTGGAACTCGGACCGCCTTCAAGCGCAATGTGATATGGCTTCCATCAAGCTAGTTGTAGAAGCGAACGAAGATTTGCAGCAAGTGATCTGTACGTTTCAATGGCTTAAGACTGGAGGTGAGCACCACCAGAACGTCAAGAAGTGGCTTCCGCGTGCGAAGGATCGCGCCTTGGCTGCTCTGCGCGTTGCCGGATGGGAGGTTCGCGGCACGATCAACACCGGACAGATCTCAGGTGAAGGCCGAATAGGCGTTTCAAAACTGCGAGGCAACGTGGAAAAAAGCGCTGCCGCAGTCGCGGAGGTGTTTCAGGCATTGCAGTTTGAATAGGTATTATTCATCTCGCGAACGGCACCGCTCATTTGGCCACAGCTAACGGCTTATGCCATCAAGCTGGGCCCTTAATTGAACTGACTGTATTTGTTGCTGACTTGCATCGCTAAGCGGCACCCTCTAAAGCAACAGGCGCGAAGAAGCTTGCTGTTCTGCGCCGTTCCTTCGCGTTCTTCGCGCCTTCGCGGTAACCCCTTTTTCCTTGCATCACTTCCGCGGTGCTGGCAAGCGAACCTCGCGGTAGTGACCCTTGTCACCCGCAGGATCGGGTACCATGTCGGTATCGGTCCATACGCAGCTTTGCGGTCTCGTGGGGGCAATCGGTCATGAATAGCAAGCAACTCGAAAAACTGGGCGTGCCGAAGTCGAGCTTCAGGCCGGCCATCGTCGGCGTGCAGCGGGCCGCCAAGGCGGGACAGGGCCAGGAGGTCAAGCGGTTGATCTCCGCCGTGCTCGATAATCCGCAGGCACACTTGGGCGATCCGCTCTTCGGCGAGTTGGCCGAGAGTCTCATCGACGCTGCGCCCTATGTGCGTGGCGAACCGATCGGCTATCGCACTTGGGGTGACGCAGGCATTGATCCCGCCGCGCACACGCAGATGCGCCAGGCCTGCGCGCTGCCGATGGCGACCGGCGCCGCGCTGATGCCCGACGCGCACGTCGGCTACGGCTTGCCGATTGGCGGCGTGCTGGCGCTCGACAACGCGGTTTGCCCTTACGCGGTGGGCGTCGATATTGCCTGCCGCATGAAGCTCTCGGTGCTGGATGTGCCGGCCGAGCAGCTCGACGACGACTCGAAGGCCTCGCGTTTCGACCAGGCGCTCGAGCGCGGTACGCGCTTCGGCGTTGGTTCGGTTCACCAGAAGCGTCAGTCGCATGCCGTACTCGACGCCGACTGGAGCGTCTCGCGCGTCACGCGCGACAACAAGGACAAGGCCCGATCGCAGCTTGGCACCTCCGGCTCGGGCAATCACTTCGTCGAGTTCGGCCTGCTGACCGTCAGCGAGCCGAGCGACGATTTCAACCTGGCCCCGGGCAAGTACGTGGCGCTGCTCAGCCACAGTGGCAGCCGTGGGCCGGGCGCCGCGGTGTGCGATTTCTACAGCCGCATCGCGCGGGCGCGCCTGCCGGCGCACTACAGCGACCTGACGCACCTGGGCTGGCTGAGCCTCGACAGCGAAGAGGGGCAGGAATATTGGGCCGCGATGAACCTGATGGGTGATTTCGCCGCCGCGAATCACGACGTGATCCACCGCCTCGTGGCGCAGGAGCTTGGCGCCGATGTGATCGCGGACGTCGAGAACCACCACAACTTCGCCTGGCGCGAAGAGCATGGCGGCCGCGACGTGATCGTGCATCGCAAGGGAGCAACCCCGGCCGCGCGCGGAGAGCTGGGCGTGATTCCGGGCTCGATGGCCGATCCGGCCTTCGTCGTGCGCGGACTGGGAAACCCCGACAGTTTGAACTCCGCCTCGCACGGCGCCGGCCGGCAGATGTCGCGCACGCAGGCGAAGAGCAAGTTCAGTTGGCCCACGGTGCGCAAGCAGCTTGCGGCCCGCGGCGTGCGCGTGCTTTCGGCCGGCGCGGACGAAGTGCCGGGGGTCTACAAGAATATCGAGCAGGTGATGGCCGAACAGCAGGACCTGGTCGAGATCGTGGCCCGCTTCGATCCTCGCGTCGTCAAAATGTGCGGCGACGGCAGCCGTGCGGAAGACTGAATTTTTTTAACGCAAAGGCGCGAAGACGCAGAGACGCAAAGCTGGCAAAGTGCAAGCAAGTGGCACTGGCCGCCGGCCTGTGTGATGAGAGGCTGACCATCTTTCTTTGTTGCCTGCGGTTATGACGTACGTGATTCCTGCGGTTCTCGGGTTAACACGAGAACCTTGGCAGGATCACGATCATGCACCAGCCACCGCTTGCCGATGCGTATGAAGCCCTGCAACGAGAAGCCACCGCGTTAGCCGGTGGGCTGAGTGATCTTGCCCAGCGGGCGGCCGTCTACCGGCACATCTTTCGCGCCTCGCAGCGCAATCACGTATTTCCCTTGATTGCCGCGCACGGTGCTCTCTGGGCCGGCGGCCATTTCCGCAAGCACATGCGCATCGGTGAGCTGCTTTCGTGGCAGTACGTCGGCCGCGAGAGGTTGCGGCAGCGCCGGCTCGCACAACTGGCCGCCTTCCGCGATGCGTTGCGCGAAGTGAATCGCCGCGTCTGCGTCGATACTTATGTTCAGTTTCATTTGAGCCAGCGTTATGCGACGCATCCCGATCTCGCCGCGTATATTCCTGGCGAATTGCTCGCGGCGTTGCGCATGCTCCACGCGGCGTGCGAACGTGGCGTGGCGCTTACCGATCTCGAACGTCGTGCGGTGTTCGAGGCTCATTTTCTGCACGAGCAGAGCACGATCGTGGGCGAAACGGTCGCGTGTGCGACCCAGGAATTCGAGTGGCCGTTGGTCCGCTTCCTGGCACTGCGCCCCCGCGTGCGGTTTGCCTATCTACCGGCAGGCAAGTGTCTCGCCTTTCGCAACTTTGCCGACCAGCAGGAAAGAATCCGCAACGGTCTGACGGCCTTCGATCTGGCCGCCGTGGTCGGCTGGGATCGCGTCGAATTGGCGCTCGACGACTACAAACTTCTCGAACCGGCCTTCTTTACCCGACCCGAGCAGCACTTTGCCCAACTGGCGGCCAGCGTGTTGAAGCCGGCAATGCCCGTGTGCCCGTGAGAGAAACCTGAAGAAGGACAGCAGAGCTGTGGAACAGTAGACCGCAGTCGAGCACATCGACTTTCTACTGCTCTCCTGCTCGACTGCTCTGCTTTTTCGGCCCAAGGGCGAAAAAGCGGAGGGCATGGGATTCGAACCCACAACCCCTTGCGGGGCACCTGATTTCGAGTCAGGCCGCTGGCCAATTCGCTTACCCTCCGGAATACTCGAAATTTAGCGGCAAGAGGGCCGATCGGCAAGCTCGCCTGAGTGGGGTCGGGTGACGATTTGCTTTTGGCCCGATCCGTTGTCCAGGCCCTCGCTTTCACGTCCACGGCGCTCCGCGGCCGCCTCTGACGAGGACACGCCCGCGGCCGGTCGGTTCGGTTCTAGCGGTCGTCGCGCTCGGGGCGAAGGGACGGCTCAGCGCAGCCAGGGTGTCACATTCCTTGCGACCACCGGAGCGAGGGCCGTACGACTGTTGCGAGCGTTCGCACGCATCGCGACGGCGCGCCGATTGTGCGGTCGGCAACTCGCGAGCGCGATATGCCGGTTCTGGCGCAATCAATCGCTATGTCGCGCCGGGATAAAAGCATGCGCGTCGCCGACCAGGCGCGCCGATAGCTGCTCTTGGTCCAACAGTCGTCCCCCCAGCGACCGCGCTTTCGAGGAGTGCAGACACGATGGCGAAGGAGATCTTTCGCGTTGTCACCCGTGGCACCGATGGCAGCATCCGCATCAAAGACTATCCCAAGAGCGACGCGCTCTTGAAAATGCACACGCAGATCGGCGTCGACGATTGCAGCACCGACCTGGGGCTGCGCGGCATGCCGGTCTTCCGGGGCCTGATCGGTCCCATTCCCGAGGGGAAAGACACCGTCCGTTACGAATCGCCCGAGGTCTTCGAGACCCTGACGAAGGAATGGTCGGCCAATCGTGGCGGACGCAAACGCCGTTCGCGTGCCCGCTAGATTCTTTCCTATCCCGAAAACAGCACATGCCCACCCGGCCATTGCCGAGTGGGCATGTTGCGTTTCGGAGGCAAGCTTTTCCCACCGTAGCGGTTCTAGCAGGCTGCTGAAAAAGGTCCGTCGTGGCCTTTTCAGCCTCGCGAAGTGCGGAGTTGAACTCCGCACCGCTCGCAAAAGAACGACTTCCGTCGCTATTTTGTGATCGCATCCAGGCGATCCTAGCAGGCTGCTAGTACCGTACGCTGGGGGCTACCGACGGACGCCACTCGGAGTCGGCCGAGCGAATCGGCCGATCGCTCGACAGGTTGGCCACGCCGCCAATCTGATTGGCACGGGCCACCGTGGTTGGGGTGCTTGCCGTGGTGGTCGGGCTGATCGGCACTCGGCTGATGTGCTCCTCGGCCACGAAGCGCCGCGTCACGACGGGCACCTGATCGGTGACCGTCTCGGGCACCAGCTCGCGTCGCGTGACGGGCGTTTTCACGATTTCGGTGTGGGGAGACCAGTAGGTCCGCGGCACCAGCCGGGTCTCCATCCAGGGCTGGACAAAGGGATTAAATCGTCCCCGCCAGTTCGATTCCCAGCGATATTCGGTTACGGGCGTCCACGAAACGCGGTGAGAATCGAGCAGATCGGTGGTGTAGCGTTCGCGGTAGACGGTGCGAGGTCGCGCTTCGATCGTCGTCTCGGTGACGGGTCGTTGGACCACGTGCCGCGTCTCGTGATAGGTGACGTCCCCCTCCTGGTAGACCCGCGATTGTTGGGCCTGGGCCTGTGACGCGACGAGCAAGGCGATCGTCGTCGCGACGAATTTGATCCGGTGACGCATGCTTCCGGCTCCCGGTCTCGTGCTGCGAGTTGCCATCCCCTGGCTCGGGCGACACGTCAGTGCAGCATCCTGGATCGCCCGGCTGGCTGTTCGTCGTTATCGGCGCACGTGGAACAAAATCATGAATAGGTACGACCGCCACGGGAGGCACAGCCGGCCGTGGCAACGGCCACGACCACCTTGCATTTCGACGCGAAATGGGGCACTTTGAACGTCCCCGTACCAGGCGTTTATTGCACGTAAGGTCAAGCGTGAAGCGGGTAAAGCCCGAGGCGCTAGCAAATGCTTCGCCAGGGGTAACCAGCCACCGAGAGGAGCCGCGGCGTGATTCGAAATGAACTGCTCGAAATCCTGGTCTGTCCCGAGAATCACACCCGCCTGACGCGCGCGGATGGGGAACTTATACGCCGCTTGAACGAGGCCGTGGCGGCGGGCCGCCTCCGCAATCGGTCGGGTGCCCGGGTCGAGGAGCGGCTCGACGATGGGCTCGTGCGCGAAGATGGCACGCTGCTCTATGCCGTCCGCGACGGCATTCCCGTGATGCTCGTCGACGAGGCGATTCCGCTCGACCAACTTGCCTGAAGCAGCGCGATCGCGTGTCTCCTCAAGCCCCCGTTCGACATGCTCGGGGCAAACCGCGCCGTTGCGACGCGACGTCTTGGTGCCCACCGTACCGATGACCTGGTTCGCCGACCTCCCGGAGAACGAATGATGTCCGGCAAAACGATCTTCAAGAAGATCATCGACCGCGAGATCCCGGCCCGCATCGTCTACGAGGACGATCAGTGCCTGGCCTTTCACGACGTCAACCCACAGTCGCCCACGCACATCCTGGTGATTCCCAAGCAGGAGATCCCTTCGTTGGCCGATGCGTCGGACGGCGATGAGCAACTCTTGGGGCACTTGCTCACCGCGGTGCGCAAGATTGCCGTCGAGCAAAAGCTGACCAACGGCTACCGCGTCGTGATCAACTGCGGAGTCGATGGTGGGCAGACGGTCGACCATCTGCACTTGCATCTCCTGGGAGGCCGCGGGCACGGCTGGCCTCCCGGTTAGCCGCCGCCACTCAGGAGACGACTCAGTAGGGCAGGATCGATCCACCCAACCGTTTGACCTTGCCCCACAGAGAGTCCTCTTTCGGGGCCGGCATGACGGGGGGGGGCGCCCGCACTGGATCGGGAGCGCGTGCCACGCGTCCTTCCGTCAGCGCCACGTGCGCGACGAGAAACTGCGGCCAATAGCTATCCAGCACGCGGACGCAGTCGACAAACTGTCGCGAGCGCAGCTTCGCATCGGCCAGGTGTACAAGCTTCGAGAGCTCGACGAGTTCCTGCTTCGTGAAGCTCAAGTGGCGCAGGTCGACGTCGTCGATCCAGACTTCGCCGGGCCCCTTCATGTCGAAGCGAACCTTGAGATCGCGCAGCCCTTCGAGCGGCAGATCGTTCACTTGGAACTGATACTGCGTCCACCCGGTGCCGATCTGGCCGTCGGGGCGTTCGAGCCCGACGATGGCATGCCGATAGTACGGCTTGCCGTCGAGAATACCCTCGAGCGCTAGTCGCAAGTTGGGTTGACGGCTGGCGTCGGCGACGCGAAGCCAGACGAACATCGAGAGGCGACCCGTCTTGGGGGGATCGAAGGCGCGACTGACCACGGTGGTCAGGGCGCCCGTTCCCGTCAATTTGAGCGTTTGCCCGCCCGTGCGAGGATTCGCACCGTCGAGCGTGGCGGCCTCGGCCGGTCCCATCGCGATCTGCCAGCCCGGCAGCGTCTCGTCGACGGTCGGTGGATTCTCGAAGCCGGGATTCGACAGGACCTCGAGCGCCGGCTGATTTTGCAGCCCCATCACGCGCAAGTGAACGTCATGCACGCGTTCGGCCAGTTCCGTCTCGATGTTCTGCTGGAGCTTGACGCTGGCTTCCGCCACGCGAACGTCGGCAGTCGTCCAATGCCCGCCAACCAGATCGTAGGGGGCCAGATCGAGCGTCCATTTCCAGCCGGACGCGTCGCGGGTGAGTTGCGCGGCACGGTTGGTCGACCCTAGTTCGACGAACTTCGCCTCGGCCGTTGCCGCGACCTGCAGCTCGACGTGCGCCGGCCAGGGAGAATCGTTGACCAGGTACATGTGTGTGCGGCCGTCGCGTTCGAGCGTGCGCACGACGACCGGTTGCGTGTCGAGCGCGACGGTCGCAAAGGGCGCCGCGGGAAGCGAACGATAGACGACCAGTGCGTCGTACAGGGCGTCTTCTTGTCCCAGGGGGAGCATGGCCCCGCCGTCGACGAGCGTCTGCACGTCGAGCGAGGCAAGCGCATGCACCAGTTGCCGACGATTGCGTTCGGCGGCAGGAGACATCTGCGCGAGCAGCCACGTGTAGCTGTTGCGATAGGGGCTGCGCGCATCGAACGAAGGAAGCCGCGCCGGCGCCGGCCGGTGGAAGGCCAGCACGCCCGGGTGAGCCGCGCCGCGGAAGTGCTTGTCGATGTCGGGCGAATCGTTCAGTTCGGAATCGATCACGCGATCGAGCGAGCCCGGCTGCGGCGGTCCCAGGCTCTGCGGTCGCAGCAGCACGAGCTCGCGCGAGTCGTGGTACAGTTCGGGATAGATGCCGACCAGCCGCAAGGCGTCTTCCACCGCCACGGGGCGCGGCAGGCTGGGACGCAGCGCCAACCGCAGCGACGGATGATCGAGCATCTGCGCCCCGGCCAGGTAGAGCCGTGTCCCGGGACGCACGCGAGCCACGTCGGCCTGCAGTGCCGCATAGAATTGATGCAGGGTTTTGGCCCGCCACGCGAGCCACGTCTGGCGACCGGGTCCCGTCAGGAAGCGGGCTCGGTCGGCAAAGCGGTTTTCGCCGGCGCCGGGCACCTGCGTCCCCGTCTCGCGCACGAACCGCTCGATCGTATGATCGTCGAATCCCCATTCGATGCCGGGAAGCTGGGCGTATCCGCTCGCCGAGAGTCGCAGCGCCAGGCCGTCGAACGCGGGCTGTCGCGCATAGCGTGTCGCCAGCTCGCGTGCCACGCGAATCATCGCCTGCTGCACGCGCGGATCGAGCGTGTTGTAGTAGGGGCCAGCGCCGCGATGCTGCGGATTGGCCTCGCTCCAGGTGCGACCATCGGCGCCGACCCATTCGAGCCCGATCCCCGCGGTGCCGCTTTGCCGGCGCAACTGCTCGAGTTCGGGGAGCGGCGCGGAGAAGTCGAGCGCGGGAATCAACTTCAACTGCTCGCGATCGAAGACGCGCAGCAACAGCTCGAGCACATCCTTGCGAATCGGATCTTGTCCCGAGTCGAAGAAGAGTCCCGTGTCGTAACGGGGCGTCGGCTCGAGCAGGCGGCTAGGATAAATCGTGCTGCCGTCGGCCAACACGTTGAGCATGACGCCACCGTAGCCGACGTGCTGCAGATACTCGGCCAGACGCACCGCTCCCTGATGAAAGGTGGCCCAGTCGTCGAGACTTCGCCCGCTCCAGGCGTCGAGCGCCTCGCTCGCGCCGAAGTTTTCGGGAAACAGGGGCTGGTCGAAATAACCCGCCAGCAATCGCTCGGGCTTGGGCGTGCCGAGGGCGAAGGCGCGCGGCAGCCGCGTGGGGCCCTCGAGCACGCGGAGCTTACGATACACGGCCTGCGCTCCGTCGCGTCGGTTCGTAATCAGCACCAGCGGCGTCCGCGTCTTGGGCCAGAACCACAGGCGATGGCGGCGCCACTCGGGGGAGCTACCCGCCGCGGAATCGGGCAGATAGATGCCCGAATCGAGCCCGACCGGGGCGATGGCCCCCGCGGCGTTCGGCTCGAGGATCGAGATGCCCATCGACTGCGGCACGTCGCTGGGGAACTCGACCTCGAGCATGTGCCATTTGCCCGTGTGCTCGATCGGTAGCGTGTAGGCCTCCCAGCTCATCTCGGGCTCGCGGCCGCGCGGACCTAGTTGGATGAGCTGGCCGAGCGGATGCTCCCAGGTGTGGGCGTCACCGTTGCCGAGCGGCCCCTTGCGCATGCCCGGCAGCAGCGGCAACGATGCCAGTCGATCCCACCAGCGCGGATTCGTCGCCGGGTCGATCTCGACCAGCCGCCGCAATTCAATCTCGCGCCCCAGCCCGCGTTCGGGAGATTCCGTGCCGAGCACGATCAACTGCACGCGGCGATCGGCCAGCCCGCGGTTGAGCGGACCCAACGTGTTCAAGCGCAACGGCAAACGCTTGCCGAGCGCGGTGAGCACGAGATCGTAAGCGCCTTCCAGGTTTGGCACGGCGATCTCGAGCGGCAGCGTGCCCGACACGGGGTCGAGCTCGACCGCCGGTCCCACGCGCCGATCGCTGCGGATCTCGTAGAACTGCGCACTGATGCGAAGCTGCGGCTCTTGCGCCAGCAGGCTGGCATGGGGCTCGATCTCGAACACGGCCATCTCGCCCGGCGCGTAGACGAGCGCGTCCTTCGCGGGGCGGACGCGCAACAAGTCGCCCGGGGCACGGCGCACGAGCAGGCGATTGCCTTGCTCGTCGAGCGTCGCGTTGAACTCTTCTTTCAACAGTTGCTCGAGCGTGACTTCGATCGGCGCGGGAACGGTCGTGCTGTCCGCGCTGCCGAGCGCGACGACAAGCTTTGACTCGGCGGGAGCCGTGATCGTCACGTCGAGTCCGTCGTAATTGCGCGGGCTGCGCGCCTGCACGACAATCGCGCCTTCTTCCAGCCAGATCGAACCGGGTTCGTCGGCCTCGACGCCCAGCGCCACCGGCTCGGCCAGCTTCGCCCCCTCGATCGCGACGCGTCCCTCCCAGCGACGCTCGGCGCCGCCGCCCCACGCGATGCGCAGGCGCAGCGACACCTCTTCGGCCATCGCGGGCGCGATCGCCGTGAGCGCGAACACCAGCAGGGCGAGCACAAGAGACTTCGCGCGCCGTGTGAGCGGCTTGCGCCGCACCCGCGCGGAAGGCCCTCGCCGCACCCGCGATGCAGTCGGACATCCTTGTCCGATCATCGTGGTAACTTGCGGAGTGCCAAGGGATAAGGTCGGGGAAAAGAGGCGGGATTATAGCGAGCGCCCCCGGCACCAGCTACGCCGGATTCACCGGCGAGAGATTACGCTCGTGGGCGCGGTTTGCTGGCAGGGCGTCCGCCACCAAGTCTCGCCTGCTTCGCGCAGCTTGCCGCGCAGGTTGTGCATTTTCGTCCGGCGCGCTGCTAGCTATTCAATGCCTTCAACGAGCACATCGTCGAGGGGCTGCCAGCTTGCTGGCGCGGCGGGATCGTCGGCCGCTTGCGCGCTGGCCCCTGCAACGCGTTCGAGCGCGAGCGCCACGTCGTGGCAACGATTGGCGATCTCATTCACCTCGCAGCGATCATCCGGTTTGCGGAAGAGTGCATGACGCACGTTCTTGGCCGTGGAGGCGGAGTCCTCATCCTCGACGGCGGGCACCAGCTTGAGATACCAGGCCGGCGTGCGAATGGCCCGCTCGCCCGACTCGTTCTCGAGCAAGGCGCGGTCGCGCAGTGGTGCGGCCTCTTCGCGCGCCAGGGGGAGCGTGCTGGCGGCCCAGGGGGCGTTGGATGGAACCTCGATGCCGAAGTGCTCGAGCAACGTGAAGTGTACATCGGCCGGCTGTACCAAGGCCTGGCTGCGCACGGCGGGCTCAATGCGCTCGCGCTGCCGGACGATCCAGGCCAGGTGTACGAGTTCCTCGTCGAGCGAGTCGTCGACGTGTCCCAGACGACCATGCTCGCCCAGCGGATAGCCGCGGAGTGAAACCAATTGCATGAGCGTGTCTTGCAGGCCGACCTCGTCCAGGACATCGATCAACGCGCCCACGCAGGTATCGATCGCCGCCACCTGCCCGGCATAGGCGCGGCGAATTCCTAGTAAAGCATCGGGATCGAAGCCGTCCGGCAAACGCCGCGGCAGAAACTCGACCTCGGTGGGAGGTGGCGTGTCGGCCCCCTCTTCCTCGTCGACCTCGTCGAGGTACTGGTAGCGCAACGCCGTGGGAGCATCCCATGGGCCCGACAACCCCCGTGCATGAATCCACAGCAGGAACGATTCATCAGCGCGCGTCAGCCAGTCGGCGGCGGCGGCAATCAGCCGCGCGAACTGCGTCTCCTCGATCGACTCGGCGGCCTGATCGACACGTGGCGCCGGCACCAGCAAGATGTCGTCGAAATCGCCCGCGAGCGATTGATCGGCGATTGCCGGATCGTCAGTCAGCAGGGCCGTCGTCACGCCGGCCGCGCGCAAGCGGTCGACGAGCGATACTCCGTTGGGCTCTCCTTCGCGCTGTTGCCAGGCGTGCTTGCCCTCCCAGTACGAGCGGTAGAGCGACTGCCAGGAGGTACTGTCGAGATAGGCCTGATCGAGCACGAACGACTCTGCCGCGAGCCGATCGAGTTCGGGCGTTCCGACCCATGAATTGCCGTAGCAGCCGAGATAGGCAGGCTGCAATCCATCGATCACCAAGACGAGGGCACGCATGTAAGACCGGCGGGGCGAAAGCAGCGGGAGACAACAGGCAGAGCTTGCACGATTGTAGACCAGTAGCCGGTCGACTCGAAGGGAGCCGCGCGACGGCCTGTAGTGATTGTGCCGACTTTTTCCTTTGGAATCCGCGGCGGCCGGCGACGAACGCGCGACCGCATGCCAGAGTTGAAGACGGCGATCAGCGCGCCGAACCACGGGGCTCCGAAGTTGTCGATCCCCGCTGCGATCGAACTGGCTGCAAAAGCGACACCTGCCTTGAAACTCACATTGTTGAATTCGATCGACGAGCTCCAAAGCGCGGCCACTTTGTGGGACGATCTTTGGCTGCGCAGCGAACTGGCCCTGCCCACCCTGCGTGCCGAGCAGGTGGCCTGGTGGCTCGAGACGTTTGCAGGTAGCGTGCCCTGGCGTGCTCTGGTCGTGGAAGAGGGAAACCGCTTCGTGGCCGCCTTGCCGCTCGTGGAGCGGCGTCGCGGGCATCTGCTCAAGACGGCCAGCCTGCCGACAAACCTGGCTTCTCCCAGCGGCGACCTGCTACTCGATCCCCAAAGCGACGTGGCTCGGGCCACCGATTTGCTGGCCGAGGAATTGCTGCGCGGACCGTGGATGCTGGCCTGGTTCGACTTCGTGCCCTGGGGACTGCCTCGCTGGCGCGCCATGCTCGAGGCATTCGAGCGGCACGGGCTGGCCACCAGCGTGCAACCGCTCTACTCCATCGGTCAGGTGGAGATCGGCCACGACTGGGAAACCTACGAGGCATCCCGGTCCCGGAATCATCGTCAGCAGATGCGCAAATTGTGGCGCCGCATCGAGCGTCAGGGCGCGACGCGGCTGGTGCGCCATGCCGACCTGTCCGCGTCCGAGGTGGCGCCGCTGCTGCGGCGCGGCTTCGAAGTCGAAGATCGCTCGTGGAAAGGGGGCACAAGCACGTCGGTCTTGCGGACACCTGGCGCCTGCGAGTTCTACGCGCGGCAGGCCGAACTGCTCAATGCGCGCGGAGAACTCGAGCTCGTCTTCCTCGAGCATCAGGAGCGAGCCATCGCCTTCGAGTATGGCTGGCGCGCCAAGCAGGTCTATTTTTCGCTGAAGGTGGGCTACGATGGCGAGTTCGCGTCGTATCGCCCGGGCCAACTGCTACGTAGCAAGTTGTACGAAGCCTTTCACACGACTGGCGATTGCCGACTGGTGGATTACCTCGGCCCACTCAGCGACGCCACGCAACGGTGGAGCACGCGGCAATACGAGATCGCGCGGCTCGTCATCGGCGGTCGTGGTCGTTCGGCCCGTTGGGGACTCCGGCTGATTGAAGCGTTGCAACATGCCAGAAGTAAGGCACGCGATGCCCGGCCAACCAGTGAAGGGACGACTTCGTTGGATCATTCGCACGAGACGGCCACCGCACCGTAGCCCTCTCTTCCCGGGGCAGTCTGTTCGTAGGGGTGCGCAGCAGCCGACACGACGAGTGCGCGTTTCGCCACATGG
This sequence comes from Pirellulales bacterium, assembly GCA_019636335.1. Classification (NCBI taxonomy): domain Bacteria; kingdom Pseudomonadati; phylum Planctomycetota; class Planctomycetia; order Pirellulales; species Pirellulales bacterium. Next base: position 140,782 of record JAHBXR010000011.1, on the reverse strand, counting down.
CGCGCCTCCGCGCGTCTCACGACGCGCGTGGCAGCGGAAAGCAGGCCAGTCGATTCGGCGCGATGGCCAGCCAGGCGTGGCGGAGCAGGGGATCGAGCGCGAGGGCGAGAATCGGCGCCTCGGCCGTGTACTTCCAGCGCGGCGCGCCATCGCGGCGGGCGAGCGTCACGGTGCCTCGATCGGCCAGCAGCAAGGTGTCTCCATCGGCCGACGAGGCGACCAGGGGAACGGCGCCTTGGGCCGTCAGACCACTCATCAAACGCCCCGCGACGTCGAGCGTGCTGACACCCGCCTCGCTCGTGACGTGAATATCGCCGGCGCTCAAGATGAGCTGCCGGGGCGATCCCGTGACGCGCGAACGCCACAGCAATTCTCCCTCGAGCGACATCGCCCAGACAAAACCCGACTCGCTGACGGCAACGAGCTCGGGAGATTCGCGCGAGAATGCGATCGCGGACAAGGGGGCGGGCGACGGAAATTGAGCCGCGAGACGACCGTGACGATCGAACAGCAGAACGCGCGCGTCGCTATCGGCGATGGCGGCGTACCAGGCGGTCGAATCGATCGCCACCGCCCGGGCGCTGTCGCTGGCGAATTGTCGCCAATGCTCCCGTCCGCGGCGATCGTGCCAATACAGCATGCCGGCCGAATCGAGCGATGCGACCGCTCGCCCGTCGTCGCTCGCGGCCAGCGCGACGAGCGTGCCACCGGCCTGCCACTGCGAGGCCACGAAGCCGTTACGTTCGACGAGCTGGACGACTCCGGTCGAAGTGGCCAGCGCCACCGTTTGCGTTTCGGCGGCGAACGAAAACAGCCCGATCGCCGCTTCCGTCTCGTGGCACCACAGAAGTTCGGACGCCGCAGGTCTTCGGGACATGGGCGTGGCGTGGGTGGTTTACTCGGCAGTCTTCGTCGCACGACTGGCCATCTGCTGGCGCGAGACTCGCAAGGCCGCGGCCAACGCCGGATCGACCTCGGTTGCACCGGCGGCGTCGAGCGAAAGGCCTTCGGCGCCGTCGAGTCCGGTCGGGCGCGCCAGCTCGGGCACGAGCACATCCGGCTGCACGCCAACCCGCGCGAAGGGCTGACCGCTGGGAGAGTAGAACTTGGCCGTCGTCAGGCGCAGACCCGTGCGGCTGAATCCGAGCGGGAAGATCCCTTGCACCGACCCCTTGCCGTAGCTGCGCTCGCCCACGATGACACCGCGGCGATGGTCGCGAATGGCGCCGGCAAAGATCTCGCTGGCGCTGGCGCTGTCGCGGTCGATCAAAACGACGAGGGGCACGCCCCAAGTACCCTGATCGTGGGCCGAGTAGGTATAGTCCTCGCGCGGATCGCGGCCGCGCGTCGAGACGATCGTGCCGCGCGACACGAAGCGATCGACCACCTCGACGGAGCTGTTGAGCAGACCGCCCGGGTTGCCGCGGAGATCCATAATCAGGCTGCGCATGCCCTGGCGATGAAGTTGCCAGAGGGCCGCGTCGATATCGCGCGTGGTCGTCTTCTGGAAGCAGGTCAGACGGAAGTAGCCGATGCCGAAATCCTTGTCGTGAATCGCAATGTCTTCGACGCTGGGGACCTCGACCTGCTGACGGCGCAGCCGCACGGTGTGCGTGCCGCCTTGACGGCGCAAGGTGATTTCGACCGTGCTCCCTTCCGGACCCTGCAACAGGTCGGCGGCTTCGTCGGAGTTCACATTTTCCGTCGAGCGACCGTCGACAGCGATGATCCGATCGCCGGCGAGCACGCCCCCCTTGGCGGCGGGACTGCCCGTGATGACGCCGACGATCTCGAGCGAGCCATCGCCCGACTTCAACTCCACGCCGAGACCGACAAAGTTGCCGTCGATCTGCGAGTAGACTTCGTTGAGTTGATCGGCGGTGAGAAAGGCCGAATACTCATCCAGATAGTTGGCCGCGCCGCAGGTGTACTCGAACACCACGACGGCCGGGGCCAACCCCAACTGCTGCCGGGCCAGGGCGCTCGCCGCACGCACCGCCGCCTGGGCCTCGTAACGATCGGCCACGCGGCGCGTCGAGAACGACGTGCGGAGATCCTGGCGGTAGCGGAGAATCCGTTGCGGATCGATGCCCGGCAGGTTGCGCTCGAGGAAGATCGGATCGATCAGCGCTTCGTCGAGCGCACGCGTGCCGCGATCGACCAACCGCTTCCAATCGAGGTTGTCCACGTAATGGTGCTGGATCTTGAGCAGCACCTCGCTGTACAGACCCAGCGCGTCCTTTTCGGACATCGTGCGGGTCGCATCGAGGAAGCTGGCGTCGTGATAGCGACGGCCCAGGTCGTAGTGAATCTTCGACAGCGTGCAGCGTTCTTCGAGCTGGCGCTGGCTGGGATGCTCGCGCAACGCTTTCTCGTAATGCACGAGTGCTTCGGCCCAACGACGCTCGAGCTCGAGCTCGCCGCCGCGACGCAACACTTCGTCGATGACGCTAGCAGAGCTGTCGACGACGGCCGGCGGCGTCTGCGCGTAACCCACGCCGGAAATCGACAGGGATACGACGAAGCCGAGTACGAGCGCTCGGATAGCGGGGGAGACCCAACGTAGCATGATGTGTTCCAAGGGGAATGCGCTGAACCGCGGAAGGATATCGCGGTCGTGCACCCCGGCGAGCAGCACCGTCCGTGAAGTTCGGACGCCACCACGGGCAACGGCGGGCGCGGCCTTACTCAGTTCCGTCAAAGGCGGTGGCTCATCGGCGGGTCTAGCCGGTCAGCCAAAAATGAGTATAGGCCACGTTCTGGTGGTGGTCAAAGAACTTGGTGCAGAGAATTTAGAGCTCGCTGGCACGACCCCTACAGGCGTTTCTACGGGGTGTACAAGGGGACGGTTCGCCCCTGGAAAACAGAAAAATTTGTTGCGCCGAATTTGCCCGAACAGGCCGCCGGCGCCCCTCGGTGCGCTTTATCCGCAGCCCCCCGGAAGAACCCGGCTCGCCCGCACAACCGGCACACGCCGACCCAACTGGTAGCGACGGTGGAAGGCCGATCGGGAGTCTGACTTGAACCACGACGCACGCACGCAAGTGTGCCACTGCTGGCTTGCCCAGCAGCGAGATGCGGTTCAAATCCAGTCAGAGCGCTCGTTCACGAAGCCTCTCGATCACTTCTTGGCAGCACCCCCGATGCGGACCACTTTGCCGGTGAGTGCCGATTGGCTTTCCTTCTGGCACAGCACCAAGGCATCGCGGGCCAGATCGCCACTCAACAAGGCCGAAGGCGTCCCGCGTTTGATCGAGCCGGCCACTTCCGCGATCTCGGCCACGAAGGCCTCGAGGGGATCGCCGGCGCCGAGCTTCGGCTGCTCGACCCTGCCATCCTGCTTGAGCACCGTCAAGGGCATCGACAACGTCGGCTTGTCGGCGAGGACGCTGAAGTCGTAGAGCAGCGTGGCGCGCTCGAGATGAATCTCGAAGCCGTGCGTAAAGGCGCGTCCCTGCTGGCGGATGACACCGCTCGTGGCCGTGACCACGAGCGCCGGGTCGTCGAACTCGAAGTGGGTTTCAAGATACTCGACCACCTCTCCGCGCCGGCGTCCGCGACTCGACACCACGCGCGGCATGCCGCACACGAGGCGAATGAAATGCGCGTCGTGGATGTGCAGATCGACGACTGGTCCGCCGACTCGCCGCGGGTCGTAGAAGTCGGGAATCCACAGCGGATCGGAAATCACCCGTTTGAAGTTCCCGCCCAACAGCTTGCCATACTTTCCGCTGGCGATCGCCTGGCGGGCAAACTTGTACTCGGGAAAGAAGGGGAGCACGTGACCGATCGTGAGCTGCTTGCCCCCCTTCTCGGCGGCACGGACCATGCGCTCGGCGTCGGCCGTCGAAAGGGCGATCGGCTTCTCGCAGAAGACGTGCTTGCCGGCCTGGAGCGCCGCGATCGTGGCTTCGGCGTGCTGATCGGGGGGGAGGCAGATATCGACCAAGTCGATCTGCGGATCGGCGATCAGGTCCGCGAACCGTTCGTAGCGCGCGAGGTTGGACAGATCCATCTGCGCGCCGGGGGGGCCGAAGTTTCCCTTAATCGAGCGCCAGTCGCCGGCCAGCTTCTTGGGATCGCGCGTCGAGATAGCTCCCACGCGCACGCCGCGCACGCGCTGGTAGGCCAGATAATGAATCATGCCCATGAAGCCGATTCCGGCAATTCCGACTCGCAGCATGCGTACTCCTTCGTGACGCTATTTCGATGCGTCTATCGACGCGTGACTTGTTGAAACCGTGCGAAGGCCTCTTGCCAGCGATCTGTCTCGCGCGGTGCATACTCTTCGACTGCGAACGAACGGGCCACGATCTGCCGCGCCTCGGCGATGGAGCCAACGGCGCCCGCCGCCACGGCCTGCATCATGACGTTGCCGATCGCCGTCGCCTCGACGGGGCCCGCGACCACGCGTACTCCGCAAGCATCGGCCGTGGCCTGGCAGAGTGGTCGATTCTGCGTGCCGCCGCCGACGATGTGCAGTGTCTTGATGCGCTGGCCGCTCAGTTCTTCGACCCAACCCAAGACCTGGCGGCTGCGGAGCGCAATGCTCTCGATTGCCGTGCGGATGACGGCACCTTCGCTCTCGGGCACCGGCTGGCGCGTGCGAAGGCAGTATTCGCGAATCGCAACAGGCATGTCCGTCGGCGCGGCGAAGCTGGCATCGTCGGGATCGACGAGCGAGGCGAGCGACGGGGCTTCGGCCGCCAGGCGCGTCAGCTCCTCCCAGCTATAGTCGCGTCCCGCCTGGCTCCAGACGCGGCGACACTCTTGCACGAGCCACAGCCCGGTGATGTTCTTCAAGAGGCGGATCGTGCCGCCGACACCTCCTTCGTTCGTAAAGTTCAACTCGCGGCAACGATCGTTGACGATCGGGCGATCGATTTCCACCCCCAAGAGCGCCCACGTGCCAGAACTGAGATAGGCCCAGGGCCCTCCGCCGTCGGACTGGGCGGGCACGGCCATCACGGCACTGGCCGTATCGTGCGTGCCTGGCAAGACCACGCGCACGTTCGCCAGCTCCGTCGCTTCTGCCACGTCGCGGCGCAAGGCGCCAATGTCGGCGCCGGCCTGGACGAGCTCGCCGAACAGGCCCGGCGCAAGACCGCATTGTTGCAGCAGGTCGGTCGCCCAGCGGCCCGTCTGCGGATTGAAGCACTGCGTGGTCGTGGCGTTCGTGATCTCGTTGGTCTTCTCGCCCGACAGCAGCCAGTGAAACAGGTCGGGCATCATCAGCATCCGCTCGGCCACGTCGAGCAGTGGCGAATGGCCTTCGCGCATGGCGAGCAACTGAAAGAGCGTGTTGAAGGGCATGAATTGCAAGCCGGTCGCCGCGAAGATCGCCTCTCGCGAGGCGTAGCGGAAGGCGCGCGTGGGCATTCCCTCGGTGCGTCGATCGCGATAATGCACTGGGTTACCCAAGAGGGTGTCGCCGCGCCCGAGCAGTCCGAAATCGACGCCCCAGGTATCGACCCCGACGCTGCGGATCTGTCCTTTGTACTTCGCGCCCGCGCGTCGCAGTCCGGCCTGCACGTCATTCCACAGGGCGAGGAGATCCCAATGGAGCGTGCCGGCGACGTTCGTGGGACCATTGCCGAAGCGGTGCGCCTCGTCGAGCCGGAGATTCTTGCCGTCGAAGAGGCCCACCAGAACGCGACCGCCCGAGGCCCCCAGATCGACTCCGATAAACGCTTGTTCCGCCATGTGCAGCAACTCCCCTGGCAGCCTTCCAGTTCTTACAGTATCCGTTCTTTGGCAAGTCTTTTGCGGTTTTGTAGAACGTCAGTTGCGTCTTGTCGGCGTGGCATTCCTGGCGGACCAAGGTCGCGAACAAGTGTGTCATGTCGACCAGTGCCATGTGATGATGCCAGCTTGTCCAGGCCCGGGCTTCGTAGTGTCCCATGCCCAGCTCACGCTTTGATTCTCTAACTCGGAGTCATGTGACGCGGCAATGTATGTTGGGCGTCGTCCAGAGTATAGAAAGTAGGTTCCTCGGACTTCCTGACGACAGGCGACCACTCACGACGGAAGTGTGCCCACTATAAAAGCTCGCTCAGCACACGCCCGCGCGATAATACCAGTGGCCGGTTCAAGCGGTCGCGCAGTTCCGTAGCGGGGTTGATTCCCAGGATCTGCCACATCGTGGCTAGCAGGTCGGCGGGGCTGACCGGGTCGCTGCCCACGAACGCCCCCTTCTTGTCCGATGAACCGTAGACCTGTCCGCCACGAATGCCCCCGCCGGCGAGCGCTACCGTATAGACATCGGGCCAGTGATCGCGGCCGCCATCCTGATTGATGAGCGGCGTGCGCCCGAACTCGCCGGCGTTGATCACCAGCGTCGTGTCGAGCACCCCACGCTCGGCCAGATCCGAAATGAGTGCGCTATACGCGCGATCCATGCCGGGCATGATCTGGCTGTATCGCCCAGGAATGTTCTGGTGCGTGTCCCATTCCTGGTTGAAAGCGTTGTAGCCGACCAGCCGCACGCCCGCTTCGACCAGGCGCCGCGAGAGGAGCAACGACTGTCCGATCTTCGTCTTGCCATAGCGCTCGCGTACGGAGTCAGGTTCGCGCGACAGATCGACGGCCTCGCGCACGCGCGGATCGGTGAGCAATTCGTACGCGCACGAGTGGAGCCGATCGTACGTCTGCGTCTCGCGGCGATCGATGGCACAAGCGGCCGCATCCATCTCGCCGAGCAGGCTCCAGCGCCCCGACATGCGGCCCGCGTCGCAGCCGTCGGGCAGGGTCAGGCTCAGCGGACGGAAATCTTCCTGCTCCGGATCGCCCGAAATAAGGAACGGATCGTGTACGCCGCCGAGAAACCCACCGTACTGGCCCGGCATGCGATTCGACGGACCAGGAATGCTGAGCCACGTCGGCAGCGAGATGGCCGGCGGCACGGCCGTCGGCACGCGCTGCAGATAATTGAGCACGGCGCCGGGGCCGGGAAAGTCGTCCCCTTTCGCCTCGCGATCCTGGTTCGGCTGATCGGCCGAGCCGGTCAGCGTGATGTACGTGCCGGCGATGTGGTTGTTGAACGCGTGCGTCACCGAGCGGACGACCGCCAGCTTGTCGGCGACGCGGGCGGTCTCGGGCAGCATCGTCGTGAAGCGGATGCCCGGCACGTTCGTGTCGATCGGAGCATAACCGCCGCGTACTTCGGCCGGCGCCTCGGGCTTGGGGTCCCAAAGATCAAGATGGCTGGGGCCACCTTGCAGCAACATGAAGATGCAGCTACGGCCGTTGTGCGACGCCGCGGGTCTCTCGGCCGTGCCAGCCAGACTTGCGCGGCCGACCGCCGAGCCAAACAGGCTTACGCAGCCGATGCGCAACACTTCGCGGCGCGAGATGTTCCCGGGCTGAAACAAGCGTGGCGCTCCTCGTGTGGATTACCCATGACACGCGATGTGTGGCGTGCCATCAGTGTATCCAACGCGAGAGGCGAGTAGCAACGCAAGCAGGCTTTTGCCCCAGGAGCAAAAACCTGCAAAGTCTGCGTAGACGAAGGAACCGTCTCTTGGGTTACGGCTTGCAGTAGCTGAGCGCCAACAGGGCGTAGGCCGTGACCAGGTTGGGGTCTCCTTCCATCCAACGTGCATTTTCGTTGGCAAACGCACCGTCGGGACGCTGCTTCGAAGCCAGCGTTTCGACGAGCTCCTGGCGCCAGTTGTGCTGCTTGCCCGCGGCGTCCTGGAACTCATCGTTCCCCGTGGCGGCGAGCGCCTTGGCAAGCGTGTGGTAATAGTAGAACAGGCCGGCGTCACCCATGCCGGGGTTCTGCGTCAGATCGTAGTTCTTCGCCAGCCAGCCGAGCGCGGCATGCACGCGCGGATCGCTCGGCGTGAGTCCCGCGTAGATCATGCTCTTCAGTCCGGCGTAAGTCATCGAGCCGTAGCTGCGCAGTCCGCCGTCGTCGGTCTTGCCGGCCTGGCTCGAGCCACCGGCGGCGGGCGTGTAGTAGAAACCGCCGTCGTTCACCTTGGCGGCAAAGGCGGTGGTGTTGTGCTCGCTCTCGAGGTTCTGGCAGCGCGACACAAAGACGAGCGCCTTTTGCACGGCCGGATCATCGGGGCCGGCCCCCGCCGCCTTCAACGCGTCGAGCAGGAACTGCGTGTTCGACAAGTCGGGACGCTTGTGTCCACCGTAGCCGGCGCCACCGTAGCTGTTGCTCGTCGTGTCGTGGGCCTCGTCTTCGTCCCACTGAATGCCGCGGATGAACTTCTCCGCGTCGGCGAGCAGCTTGTCGTAACGCCCGTCACGATTGGCTTCGGTGAAGCAGAGAATCGAAATGCAAGTCTCGTAATTGGCCCAGGGCGAATTCGGTTGGTGGATGCCGCCATCGGGCGAGATGAAACCTGCGAGATACTTGAGGCTCTTCGCGACAATCGGATCGTCGACGCCACGCCCGCTGCGCAACAGCGCCGTGGTGGCAAGCGCCGTCACGCCCGGCCCCGCCTGCTTGCTATACGAGCCATCCTCACTCTGCGCCTTGCTCAGGAACTCGGCCCCCTGCGAGACGACGGCGGCGTACTGCTTCGTATCGATGCCGGGCGAAGGCACATCGGCTGCGCGGGCGTGATTCGAGGCAACCAACGCGAGTATCAAGCCAAGCGCTGAATAGCGGCGGACCGTGGAAGCGAACATCGTCTCAGGTTCCTTGTATTCGCAGAGATAGAATCGGCGACAGCGCGGCGAAGGCAATTCACCGCCGGCGCTGCGATGTGCGGACACCGTCTCGCGCGCCAAGCACAACAGACAACCCCCGAATTCTAGCCCCGTGGCGACGTGAGGGAAGCGATTCGCGCGGATCCGCCACGCATCATCAGCTCCCTGCCGTGTCGAAAAAATCAACAAGTCGCGCTAGCCGTTCGACGCGGTGCTGGCTGCGCGGCGTAAGCCGTTATTTCTTCGCTCTCGCAGGGCATTTGGTTCGCGCCGGCGAGTCGCGCCAGGCATCAGGCGCCGTTTGAGGGGATCGTGCCGGCGGCGTTCACGTGGCCAGAAGTCCCTATTCGAGCACCGCCAGAATGTCCGCTTCGCGCAGGATCAGCAGTTCGTCCCCCTCGACCTTCACCTCGGTGCCGGCGTAGCTACTGAACAGGACGCGGTCTCCTTCGTTCACCTGCAGCTTGACGCGGCGGCCATTCTCGACGCGCCGTCCGTCTCCGATGGAAAGGACGCGCCCTTCGCGGGGCTTCTCGCGGGCCGATTCGGGCAGCACGATGCCACCGGCCGTCGTGGCCTCGGCGGTCATTCGTTTGACGACGACCTGGTCGCCGAGCGGGACTAGTCGCATTGCGGACAGCGCTCCTCTAATAGTGTGCCCGCGGCCATGTCGTACGGTCCGCGGCGAAGGCCCTTCACCGGGCGGCCGAAATCCCCGCACCGTCAAGGCAGGGGGGATTCTCTCGCGCCGGAGGGGGCGAAGCAAGCATACACTGCTAGCAGGACCGAGTGGCCTTGGGGACTATTTTGAAAGTCCGCACGGTTCGGGTCCTAGCGTTCAGGCGAGATCGAACGCCTCGTAGGCCGGCAACTCGGCCGCATCCGAGCACACGGGCGCATCGAGCAGCTCGGGCGAAAGAGGCGCCGCGGCGCGAGCATTCCAGAGCTGGTCGAAGACAAGCTCCCAACGAGATTCGCGCGCAGTCCTTACCGCGCGGCGTGACAATTCGTCCCGTTCGTGGTTGTCCTGGACGAGCCGCGCCATGACCTCTGCCCAACGTCCCGGTTCGTAAATGTCGGCCACGACGCCCGCCTGGTAGAAGCCGACCGTTTCTTGCGGCCCGCCGCGATCCGAGACGATCGCCGGCAGACCGCAGGCCATCGCCTCGAGCACGGCGTTGCCGAACGTATCGGTCGTGCTGGGAAAGACGAATAGATCCGCGCTGGCGTAGGCCGTGGCGAGCGTGGGGCCTTCGAGCACGCCGGTAAAGAGCACGCCGTGCTGCTGCCAACGTGCCCGCAGTTCGTCGGCCTGAGGGCCATCGCCGACCAGAATCAGCGAGGCCTTCATCCCACGGCGCTGGGCCAGCGCGAATTCTTCGCAGAGACGATCGAGATTCTTTTCCTTCGACAAGCGACCGACATAGAGCAGCTTCGGCCCGGGGCCCAGACCATAACGGTGCCAGAAGCTCTCCTCCCGTCGCGCGGGATGGAAGAGCGCACAATCGACGCCGCGACGTAACACAACCAATTTGGCGGGATCGAAACCTTGTCGCGTGAGCAGCTCGCGATAACTTTCGCTCGGCACGAAGAGAGTGTCCATCTGACCGAAGAACCAGAGCATGTAGCGCAGCGTGAGTTGTTCGAGCCCGGCGTCCTGCGTGAAGTGGCGCACCATGCGTGGGAAATCGGTGTGGTAAATGCCCGTCACTTTGAGGCCCAGCAGTCTGGCCGCCGCGAGTCCCATCAACCCGAGCGGACCGGGAGTCGAAATAATCAACTCTGAAAAGCATTCTCGCTCGAGCCGCTCGATCACTTCAAGGAAAGGAGGAATCGCCAGTCGTTGCGATTCGTACTCCGGCAGTTCGAAATCACCGACGGGGCGGAAGTTCAAGAGGGGCGTCTGCATTTCTTCCGGCACGCGGTCGAGACACGTCACGACGGTGAGATCGCAACCCGTGTTTGCGGCGACACGGCCGAGGGCCACGATCGTGCGGGCGACGCCGTTCACGTCGGCCAGCGTGTCGGTGATCCAGGCCTTGCGTGGACTCTTTTCGCACAGCTCTGGCGGCAGATGAAATCGCGCGGCGACGGCTTGCAGAAATCGCTCGTCTTTGTGCTGCGTGTGAAACGCCGCCAGATAGGGAGCGACGGCCAATCCGACGGGACCGAGCGACACCAGCGTTTGCAGGCTCTCGATCAAACGCCCCTTTTGGAAGCCAGCGACGAACTTCTTCAGAAAGGCGTAGCTGAGCTGCTGGCTGATGGTCGAGGCAAGCTGAAAGACGTGTCGATCGTCGGCCTCGGCGGGGGGCGTTTCGCTCGAGCGGTTCTCGGCCAGATCGCGCGCGGCGAACAGGTCGTGGAATTCTTCGAGCAGCAGTTGTTCGATCTCAGTCAACTCGTGCTGGGGCGAGGCGCCGATGAGCCAGCCCGCCATGCCGCGCAGCTTGTCGCCCAGGAAGATCGACGTGGGGCGGCTCGGGCGTTCGAGCAGCTTGCGGAACAGCTCGCCAAGAAACGAGTGCTGCTCGTCGGCCTGGTTGAGAAAACGGGCTTTGTAGAAGGCCGCCGCGATGTGATAGAAGCTGTGCGCGAGGCGCAGACTTGTACCCGACGTGCCCGCGGGCTCATGCTCGCCGCGACGCAGGTGTGCCAGGAATTCGTCGACGGTGATGGCGTCGGGCGTCGTCGTATACGCGCTGGCGATGTAGAGCCCGCTGTGGTCGTCGCTGCCGGCAGTGAACGTCTTGCGCCAGGGCATGGCGCCGCAGGGGGCGAGCCCGTGCCAGTCGCTCATTTCCTCGATCAGCTCGGGCGTGAGGCTGCCAAGCACGTAGTTCGACAGGGCACAGGCGCGGCCGTCGCGGGTACCGTTGATCGCCTCGAAGCGATGGAACAACAGAAACAACTTTTCGAGTTGGCGAACCGTGAGCTGCCCGTTGACACGAAAGAGCGGATGCGCCACCGAGCAGATAATGCCCTGCTCGATCACGTAGCTCTGAAAATCGTAGATGCTGCCGCGGATACGCTGGATCGTGGCGAACTGTTCTTCGCTGATGCCCAACACCAGGCAGTGTATTTTGCAGCCATTCTCGGGGAAATACGTCGTGATCTCCGCAGAGAGAAACGTGCCGGGCAGGTGCGCGATCTCGAGCGCGCCGTCGATGCAGTTGTGATCCGAGATCGTGACGTAATCCATGCCGCGCTGGCGAGCGCGTTGATAGAGCTCCAGCGGCTCGACAAAGCTCTCGGGTGCGCCGATGCGGCGCAGGAGCCATTCGCTGGGACGGTCGGAATACTTGCTATGGACGTGGACATCGGCGCGTGCGGTCATGGGGAGTGCTGCCTTCCTGACAAGTGACGGTGTGACACGTAGCGAACGCGCGGAGGTTCAAACGCTGCGCAGCCGATGGGCACGACGTGCTGTGAGGCATGGCGGACGAAGTGCGGCCAACAACGACCGTGGGAAGCTCTCTGGCAGTTCGCCGCACCAAGGCGAATCGAGTGGGAGCCAAGACCGCCGTGCGACGACCGTCGGCAAGCCGCTCGTAGAGTCGGGGACGATGCTTCCTTAAAAGTCCCATGTCACGATGAACCTAACACCTCCAGGTGTTCGGCATGTGAAATGAGTGTGAAGATCGTGTGAGTCGTGCGCCAGCAGTTCGCGCGAGAGTTGCTGTGCGGCTGCCGCGCGACGCAGGCAAGGACTGATGCAACGTTGATCCCGCTCAGCGTCGCATTCCTGCAACTGCGCGCAAGCCAGGAGAGGATCGATACTCCGCTCAATATTCGGGGATCATGTGCCCATCGTCGGGGGCCGCCAGATCCCACCAGGTCGAGAATTCGATCGTCTCGGGCAGGAATCGGGCCGAGCCATCGCAGAGGCAGATCACCACGCCGCCGGGGTGAAAGCTGTATGGCGTGTAGAAGTTGTTGCCGTTGATGAAGCAGTCCCCCGCCGCCGGGGCCGTTTGCACGTGGGGATCGATCGAGTAGAGCATCTCGCCATTCACCCCCGCCCAGGTGCCGGCGTAGTAGTTCTGCTTGCCGATGGCTTGCTTACCGGCATAGCGCTCGGGACGCCCGGCCTCTTCGACCAGCAGAATCGTGTTGGACAAACCGTCGGTCACTTGGCTGAGCTTCAGCGGTTCTTCGCGCTCGAAGCCGGAGATCTGGGGGAACACGGCGCGAAACACCCCTTTGCGCCGCGTTTGATCGCGGTCCATGACCACGCGAATGCCGAAGTAATCGGTGGCTTGTCCCATACGTCCCAGGTCGGGCGTGCCCAGCGAATAGAAGGAGAGATTGTTGATGATCTTCATCGAGCGATCCCCTGGCGTCGAAGGGCATTGATAGATCGACACCGGCAGGTTGACGAGCGGCTGGTTCACCAGGTGATCGTAGCCCTGCTCGTAGTCGTAGATGCCTTCGATCGCACTCTGCTCGAGGTAGGGCAGGATCAGAGTGAAGAAGCCATTCACGACCGAGCCGCGATTGCCGATCGTCTGATCGTCCATGATCTTGAATTCGTAGCCCGCGGGAAAACGGCTGCGCGAGTCGACGAAGTTGTGTACCCCCAGACCGATCTGCCGCATGTTGTTCAGACAGCTCATGCGACGGGCCGCTTCGCGCGCGGCCTGCACGGCGGGCAACAGGAGCGCCATCAAGATGCCGATGATCGCCACGACCACCAGCAACTCGACGAGCGTCAGCGCGCGGCGCGGTGCCGAGCGAGGGCAATCGCTCCTGCGAGGCGCAAGGCGTCGCGAGAGCATCCGACGCGTGCCATGACGCAGACATGCAAAAAGCAGCAGCATGTCCGCACCATAGCAAGTGCCAACGTTTTCCTTCTAGTGGAACGCCGCGCATTATTCGTGCGTGTCGCATTGCGCGCGCCGGTGTCGTTGAAATCAACATCGAGTGATGAGCGCAGTGAGCGCTGCTTGCACCGCGGCGTAGGGGCGCGTCGCATGACCGGCGGAAGCTGCGGTCGGGCGCTCTTCGCGCGCTGCGCCCATGCCGGCGGACAACGCAATCTCTCTTGGCAACACTCGGAGCGAAGCAAGTCGTAGCGGCGCGTGCGCGCGCCATTGTGATCGACAAGGGTGTTCAGCCGTGCGACACCGTCGCGGCTCGCGCGCCCGACGATGCATCGTGGTGAGCTGGAATAAAAGAGGCACAGGCGAAACGCCTGTGCCTCTTCATGAATTCTCGCTCAGTAAAGTTCGCGAAGTAGTCTTACTTCGCACCGACAAGCTGCGCCTTGCGCTCGGCCACGATCTCGGTCTGAATCGAGGCGGGCACGCGGCGGTAACGGGCGAACTCCATGGTGAAGGTGCCCTGACCCTGCGTCATGCTGCGCAGGTCGGTCGAGTAGCCGAACGTCTCGGCCAGCGGCACTTCGCCTTCGATCGTGGCGAGGGGGCCCTTCATTTCGGTCGAAACCACCATGCCGCGGCGGCTGGTCAAGTCTCCCACGACCGAACCTTGCGCGGCCGAAGGCACTTCGATCTCGACCTTCATGACCGGCTCGAGCAGGGCGGGCTTCGTCTTCAGGAACGTCTCGCGGAAGCAGTTGCGGGCGCACGTCTGGAACGCCATGTCGGAGCTGTCCACTTCGTGGTACGAACCGTCCTCGAGAATGCACTTCACGCCCACGATCTGGAAGCCCGCCACGGGGCCCTTCTTGATCGAATCGCGGAAGCCCTTCTCGACCGAGGGGATGTACTCGCGCGGCACGCGACCGCCGACCACCGTCTCCTCGAACAGGAAGACTTCTTCCGAGTCCTCGGGGAGCGGCTCGATCTTGCCCTTGATGTGCGCGAACTGACCGGAACCGCCCGTCTGCTTCTTGTGGCGGAAGTCGTACTCGGCCAATTGGGTCGGGGCTTCGCGGTAGCTCACCTTTGGCGCACCCACCTCGACCGCCACGCCGTATTCGCGACGCATGCGCTCGACGTAGATCTCGAGGTGCAACTCGCCCATGCCGGCGATCACCGTCTCGCCCGATTCTTCATCGGTGCCGACGACGAAGGTCGGATCCTCACGCATGAAGCGCTGCAGGGCCTTGCTCATCTTGTCGGCGCCGTCGCGTGTGGTCGGCGTGACGGCCATCTTGATGACCGGCTCCGGCACGAACATGCTCTCGAGCGTCCCGTACTTGTGCTCGCTCGCGAAGGTATCGCCGCTCGCGCAGTCGATGCCCATCACGGCGACGATATCGCCGGCCGAGGCCGAATCGATTTCCTCGCGCTTGTCGGCGTGCATCCGCACGACGCGGCCAATGCGGCTTTTCTTGCCGGTGCGCTGGTTGTAGTAGGTTTCGCCCTTGGCGATCGTTCCCTGATAGATCCGCATGAACGTCAACTGGCCGTGCGGGTCGTCGACGATCTTGAAGGCCATCGCCACCGAGGGTTTCTTGGGATCGGGGTCGAGCGGGAACTTCTCGTCCGGCTGATCGTACTTGCGGGCGGTGACTTCGCGCTCCAGCGGCGACGGCAGGTAACGCACCACCGCGTCCAGCAGGCACTGCACCCCCTTGTTGCGATAGGCGGTCCCCATGAACACCGGGGTCAGGTCCTGCTCCTGCACCGCCGACTTGACGATCGGATAGATCAATTCCTCGGGAATGGGTTGCTCGGCGAGCAACATCTCCATCAGCTCGTCGCTGTACATGGCCAGCGTCTCGAGCATTTGTTGACGCGCGGCGGCGACTTCTTCCTTCATCTCGGCGGGCACTTCGGCCTCGCGGACGTCGGCGCCGTCGTTGCCATCGAAGTAGACCGCCTTCTGCGTGATGAGATCCACCACGCCGAGGAAATCCTGCTCCTTGCCGATCGGCAGTTGCATCAACACGGCGTCGCAATCGAGCTTCTCGTGCAACTGCTGGATCACGCGGTGCGGATCGGATCCGGTGCGGTCCATCTTGTTGATGAAAGCCAGGCGCGGCACGTGGTAGCGCTTCATCTGGCGGTCGACCGTGATCGACTGCGACTGCACGCCACCCACGGCGCAGAGCACGAGCACGGCGCCATCGAGCACGCGGAGGCTGCGTTCCACCTCGACGGTGAAGTCGACGTGCCCCGGCGTATCGATCAGGTTGATGGCGTGGTCGTCCCACGTCACGCTCGTGGCGGCGCTGGTAATCGTGATCCCGCGCTCCTTCTCGAGCTCCATGTGGTCCATGGTGGCACCTTCGCCGCGCACCTCCTGCATGCGGTGAATGCGGCCGGCATAGTACAAGATGCGCTCGCTGAGCGTCGTCTTGCCCGAGTCGATGTGAGCGGAAATCCCAATGTTACGCAGCTTGCTCAAGTCCATGGCTTGCATCTTCTCAACGAGATCGATAACGAAACGAACGACACCAGCCCTGTGCCCGCGCGGGGCAGGGGTTGTTTGGAGCAGGGGATGCCAAGTGGCCGCACAACGGCGACGTGGCGTGTAGCGCGATCCGCCCTGACCGGTTGCCACCGAGCGGGACGCCTATTATCCCCGCCAAGCGTACAGGGCGACCCGCGCAGGCGGGGCCTTCTGCGACGGCCCCACCGGTATATTCCCGCCAGGGCGCAGCTCTAACCTACCTATAGTAATCGATTTCGCCGTTTAGCGAAGGGCGATTTTGCAAGGTTCACCGAGACTTTACAACCAGACTGCGAAAAGCCCTCTTCATGCTCTCCGCCCAACCCCGTTTCGCCCCCCCGTTGCTTGACTCATCTCTTTATCGAAACTAGCGTTAGGTGCCATGAATCGAGAACCACAAAACCACGCTGGCGCAGGGGATCGCTCGGCCTCTCCGGGTGATTCTGCTGGCACGCCGCCGCCAGCAGGACAGTTGGACGAGAGCTCTTTAGGCGGCCGAGCGGCGCTTTTGGCGCGCCATCCCTGGCTCGTCTTCGTCCTCCCCTTTGTCGTCTACATGCTGGGCAACTCTTTCGAGCCGACGCCTCCGAGCGGGGCCGGAGAAGAAAAAGCCTGGTTCGACCTGGGCATCGAGTACCGTTCCTACCCGCTCATCTACACGCTGAAGATCGCCTGCACGCTGGTGGCGATCGGGTTCGTGTGGCCCGGCTACAAGCAATTTCCCTGGCGTTTAAGTCCACTGGCCCCCCTGGTCGGCGCGGTGGGGGTCCTCGTCTGGATCGCCTTGACACACCTGGCGCTCGAACCGACGGTGCTGGGAGCGGTGGGGCTCGACGGCCTGATCGACGCCGGCCGGCGCAGCGCGTTCAATCCTTTGGTCGAGCTACAGCATCAGCCCGCCTGGGCGTGGGGCTTCCTCGCCCTACGGTTTTATGGCCTGGTGGCCATCGTCCCCTTGATCGAGGAATTCTTTCTGCGCGGCTTCGTGATGCGTTTCGTCGCTGCTGCCGACTGGTGGAAGGTCCCTTTCGGCACGCCCCACCTGTTGGGCATCGCCTTGGCGACCGCGGCGGCCGTATCGATGCACCCCGCCGAGATCCTGGCCGAGCTCTGCTGGTTCTCGCTCGTCACCTGGCTGATGATCCGCACGCGGAACATCTGGGATTGCGTGGTGGCCCACGGCGTGACGAACGGGCTGTTGGGCCTCTACGTGGTCGGCAGCCATCTGGCCGGCTACGACCAGTGGCACCTGCTATGACAAGTCCGTCCGGACGCCGACTCCCGTAGCAGAACGCCCCCTCACCACTAGCCACTGACCCCTGACCACTTCATCAAGCGGCCTACAACGGGCGGTCGCGGAGCGGGTTGCGCTGGGCACTGGGACCAGACGGCCTAGCCGGAGCGGGCGTGGTCTTCGCGTTGTTCGCGGACGCGGGAGCCCCTTTTTCGTCGTCGAGCGTGTCGCGATAAGGCTCGTTGGCCTTGTAGAGGGCGAGCCGTTCTTCATAGCGTTCGACCACCTCTTCCGGCGCGAGCTGGATGGCCTTCTCCTGGTTCTCGATCGCCTTGTCGAACTCGCCCGCGTTGGCGTAGGCCGCCGCCAGCGTGTCGAGGTAACGGAAGTCGTCCGCTCCGTCGAGCTCGATCGCCTTGACGGCGGCATCGACGGCCAATTGGGCGTTGCGATAGCGCTCGTCGCTGCAGGTGCCCATCAGCCAGGCGGCACTTTGATAGGCGCGCCCCAGGTTCGGGTCGATGCGGATGGCCGCACGATAGTCTCGCGCGGCCTGATCGAATTGCCCCAGATCGGCGTACAGATCGCCCCGGTTCGTATAGGCCGCGGCGTTCGACGGCTCGATGCGGATGGCCTGGGTGAAATCGTCGACGGCCTTCTGGAACTGGCCCAAGCGGTAGAAGGCGTGCCCCCGGCTGTTGAAGGCGGCGGCGTCGACCGAGTTGAGCTGGATCGACTTGTTGTAATCGGCAACGGCCGCTTCGTATTCTCCCTGCTCGTAGCGCAGTTCTCCTCGGTTGAACCAGGCGTTGGCGTAGTTGGGCTTGAGCTTGATCGTCTGATCGAAATCGGCGATGGCCCCCTCGAAGTCCCCCGACATGGCACGGCTGACGCCCCGGTTGTGCCAGGCCTGCCAGCGCGTGGGATCGAGCTCGATGGCCTGGTCGAAGTCGGCCGCGGCTTCCTGGTCGCGTCCGTCGGCCGCGCGCACTTCGCCGCGGCGGTTCAACGCCCACGACATGAGCTGCTTGGTGTAGTTGAGGTTCTCTTCGCCGGTGATCGTGGTGAGACCGTTTTCGCACAGCGCGAGGATGGCGTTGTAGTCTTCCTCGGTCTTGGCGGTCTTGCTGATGCGGTGCGCCTCGCGCACGGCGTCGGCCCCGACGGCGCCTTCCTGGGACGAGTTTTGCGCCACGGCCGCCAGCGTCCAACACAGCGACAGGCAGCCCGCCATCGCCGCGACGCGCCACGCCTTGATTCGACCTGCCATGATTCGGTCTCCTGATCGTTCACGCTAGGTTGGAGTTCGGTTGGTTGCGTTCCCCGCGCAAGCTCACCGAGAGACATTAACCGTGCGGTTCGGTCATGCTCCAGGGGTCGAGTGCCCGTTCGAGCACGTCGGGAGCGAGAATGTTTTGTTCCAGGCACAGCTCGCGGATCGTCTTGCCGGTTTTGAAGGCCTCTTTCGCCAAGGCGGCCGCTTTCTCGTAGCCGATCAGCGGATTGAGGCTCGTCACCATCGAGAGGCTCTTCTCGACCGAAGCCGGGCAGGCCTCTTCATTGGCCTCCATCTCGAGGGCGCAGAAGTCGACGAACGCCTGCGTGGCCCCCGCCAGGATGGCAATGCTTTCCAGCGTCGTATGCCCCATGACGGGCATCATGATGTTCAACTGGAACTGGCCACCAGCCGCGCCGCTGACGGCGATCGTCTGATCGTTCCCCATGACCCGGGCCGTGACCTGCATCATGCTCTCGCACATGACTGGGTTCACCTTGCCGGGCATGATCGAGCTGCCCGGCTGGCGATCGGGCAGCTTCAGTTCGTAGAAGCCGCAGCGCGGGCCGGAGCCGAGCCAGCGAATGTTGTTCGACACGTTGAACAGCGTCGTGGCGATCGTGCGCAGTTGGCCGTGGCACTCGACGAGCCCGTCGCGCTGCGCGTTCCCCTCGAAGTGATTCACCGCCTCGACGAAGGGAATACCGGTCTCGCGCGCCAACTCGGCCGCCACGCGCTTGCCGAACTCGGGATGCGTGTTGATACCGGTGCCGACCGCCGTGCCCCCCGCCGGCAGCTCGAGCACCGCCTCGATGGCGCGACGCGCGCGGTCGAGCGACAATTCGATCTGTCGCGCGAAGCCGCCGATCTCCTGGCCCAGACGCAACGGCGTCGCGTCGGCCAGATGGGTGCGACCGATCTTGATGATCTTGTCCCACGCGCGCGCCTTGTCTTCGAGCACGCCCTGCAACCGCTCGAGCGCGGGAATCAGATCGTTCTTGATCGCCAGCGCGACGGCCACATGAATGGCCGTGGGGAACATGTCGTTCGTGCTCTGCCCCATGTTCACGTGATCGTTCGGATGAACCGGCTTCGCTTGCGAGAAGCGATCCCCCCCCAGCATCTCGATCGCGCGATTGCTGATCACCTCGTTGGCGTTCATGTTGCTCGAGGTGCCCGAGCCGGTCTGGAAGACGTCGATCGGAAACTCGGCGTCGAAGCGACCGTCGTACACCTCGCGCGCGGCCTTGAGCAAGGCTTCGACCTGCTTGTCGTCGAGCGGGTTCTTGCCCGAGCCCGTCAACTTGCCCAGATCCCGATTGGCGACAGCGGCAGCGTATTTGATGAGCCCGAGCGCGCGGATGAGTGGCGTCGGCAGGGGCCATCCAGAGACGGGAAAGTTCTCGACGGCGCGCTGCGTCTGGGCGCCATAGTACGCATGCTTGGGGACGCGCACGTCCCCCATCGAATCGTGTTCAGTGCGGAAGTCGGTCATCGCGGCAATTGGTTCGTGTGTGGGTTCGGCAAAGCTGCACAATTTGGGGTCTGGCGGCTAGATCATAGCGGAATCTGCCGGGTGGACAAAGATCGGCTCGCCGGACTATCGGACCTCGAAACGACTTGTTTTCCACGCACCTGGTCGTCAAATGACCAGTTAGGGCTATACGTGCTACGAGATAAGAACAGACGCTCACAACAAAAGTGGCCCAGGTCGCCGGCCTGTGCTGGGTACAGCTTGCACTCGTATGGCATAAGCCGGCGGACGGGGCCACTTCTCTGCTTGTTGAGGCTGTTACAATAACGCGGCCTCGGCCAGTTCGCTTCTTTGCCCCGCACCACGGCATAAAATCCTCCTCATGGACCCACACGATCGTACGAAGACCTACTGTATCGTCGGTGCGGGATCATCGGGCCTGACCGTTGCCAAAAACATGCTCGAGCGCGGCATCGCGGTCGAGGTGATCGAGCGCGAGGACGACGTCGGCGGCAACTGGTACTTCGGCAAGCCCGCCAGCAGCGTTTGCCGCTCGACGCATCTGCTCAGCTCGAAGCGGATGACCGAGTTCACCGACTTTCCGATGCCGGCCGAGTACCCCGACTACCCGGGCGTAACGCAGGTGTGGGAATACCTGCGCGATTACGCGCGGCACTTCGATCTTTACCGCGCGATTGAATTCAATCGCGCGATCGAGCGCATCGAGCCGGCCGGCGAATTCTGGGACGTCGCGTTGTCGGGGGGCGAGCGGCGGCGCTATCGCGGCGTGGTGATTGCCAACGGGCACAATTGGGATCCGAAATATCCCGAGTATCCCGGCCACTTCGACGGACTCGTCCTGCACTCCGCGCAGTACAAGACGCCCGACGCGATCCGTGGCAAACGCGTGCTGGTGGTGGGGGCCGGCAACTCCGGCTGCGATATCGCCGTCGAGTCGGCTCAGAACGCCTCCCAGACGTTCCATAGCTCGCGGCGCGGGTACCACTACCTGCCCAAATACTTTCTCGGCCGCCCTTCGGACGAATTGGGCGAACGCCTGTTGCGCTGGCGCGTGCCGCTCGCCGTGCGGCGCACCGTGGCGAGCGTGTTGGCCAAGATAGTGCTCGGCAGTCCGCAAGACTACGGCCTACGCAAGCCCGATCACAAGCTGCTCGAAAGCCACCCGATCGTCAATTCGCAGATGCTCTACTACGTCGGGCATGGCGACATCACGGTGAAGCCCGATATTGCCGAGTTGGCCGGCACGCACGTGCGCTTCACGGATGGCAGCGAGGAGGCGATCGACGTCATCGTCTACGCGACCGGCTTCAAGATCAGCTTTCCCTTCATCGATCGCGCGCATCTGAATTGGCACGACGACAAGCCACTGTTGTATCTGCACATTTTTCATCCCCGCTACGACAATCTCTTTGTGGCGGGGCTACTGCAGCCCGACAGCGGACAACTGGGGCTCGTCGACTACCAGGCCCAATTGATCGCCGAGTACGTTGCCGCCCAAGAGCGCGCGCCGGAGCGTGCCGCACGTGTGCGGCAGATCAAGGCGGGGCCGCAGCCCGATCTCGGCGCCGGAATACATTACGTTCATTCGACTCGCCACCTGCTCGAGATCGAGCACTATACTTATCGCCAGCACATCAAGCGGTTGATGCGCCTGCTCGTTTCGCACGCGGGCAAGGAACCGCAACAGGTGTAAAGAAGCGCTGTATTGGTGCTTGACATCAAAGTGGCACAGGCCGCCGGCCTGTGCAGTTTCAGTATTGAACGCCGCGACATGCTCCACTCATGAAGTGAGCTGACACTCCCAATGCACAGGCTGGCAGTCTGTGCCACTTTGATTCGGAACTTTGCAGAGACGGTCCATGAAACTTGTCAAATTCCAAACCAGTGCCGGCATCAAAACAGGGCTTTGGGAGAACGACGCCATCGTGCCATTGCGTCTGGAGCCAGGAACGCCCTTCGCCACGCTCGCCGACATCCTCGAAGCCGATGATCCGGCCGCCGCCGTTCACGAACTAGTCGATCGTCGGGCAACGCCTTATACGACCGCCGAGATTGATCTGCTGGCGCCGATCGATCGGCAGGAAGTCTGGGCTGCCGGGGTAACCTACTTGCGCAGCCGCGCCGCGCGGATGGAGGAATCGGAAGGGGCCGCCCGCTTCTACGACCTCGTCTACGAGGCGCCGCGTCCCGAGTTGTTCTTCAAGGCGAACCCGCATCGGGTGGTCGACCCCGGCGGCGCGGTGCGCATTCGTCGCGACGCTGCCTGGAACGTGCCCGAGCCCGAACTGACGCTGGTGCTCAACTCGCGGATGAAGCTGGTCGGCTTTACGATCGGCAACGACATGAGCTCGCGCGATATCGAGGGAGAAAACCCTCTCTATTTGCCACAGGCGAAAGTGTACGACGGGTCGTGTGCCCTGGGCCCCGCGATTCTGCTGGCCGACGACCTGCCGAAACAGACCGAAATCAAGCTCACCGTCCGTCGCCAGCGCGAGGTGGCGTTCACCGATACGACGAACCTGGGGCAGATGGCGCGGACGTTCGACGATCTCATCGGCTGGCTGGCCCGCGACAATAGCTTTCCGGAGGGAGCCTTTCTGTTGACGGGCACGGGAATCGTGCCGAAAGACGATTTCACCTTGCTGCCCCAGGACGAAATCGAGATTACGATAGAACCCATCGGCACGCTCGCGAACACCGTCGTGCAAGGCTGAGCGGGCCCGCCAACCAAGGACTCCCATGCAAGCAAATCGTTATCGGTGTGGTCGGTCGTTTTTTGAGACGCGTGCCTGGCACACGATGACCTTTGCCTTGGCATTGTCCCTCGGCGCGCTGGGCACCGGTTGCGGCAAGCCGGCGGCGACGGAATCGACACAGGCAACCGCAGTCGCCGAAACGCCTGCCCCCGCGGCCGCCCCGGCGGCGAACGTCACACCAGAACCGTCGATGCCTGCGGCGCCCGTCGATGCGCCAGCAATCGAGCCGCCTGCTGAACCGGTGTCTGCCGAAGAACCATCCGCACCCAGCGAACCGGCGGCTGCTGACGCGGCGGACGATTCCTGGGAGGTCGGCGCCGAATGGGACGAAAAGCTCGTCGCCGAGCCGGCCGACTTCGGTGGTTATGGTCTGCGTGTGCCGGTGGGATTCACGGAAGCGGCCCGCGGTTCGGATCGGCCCGATTCGCCGCAGCCCTTCATGATCGGTTATCAAGGCCCGGCGCAAGAAGGCGCCACGCCCGCCGTCATCGCGGCGACATTTCATCCGCCGAGCCAGCAATACCCGGCTCACGATGCCATGCTAGCGGCCATGTTCGCGAATATTTCGACCACGTGGCCCAACTCGGAGCGGCAGAAGACCGAGCATGGCAAGATCGGCGATTTCCCCGCTTCGCGGATGGCCTATCATGCGACGTTGCCGAACGAGCAGTCGATCGCGGCCGTGGTCTATCTGATCGACGATGGCGACCGGCGGATCGTCTTTCAGGGGGTCGCCAATCCCACGTCGCCCGATTATCCGCTCGAACTGATCGATGCCGCGATTCGCACGTTCGCCAAACGGGCCGAGCCCGAGACGCCGCCGAACTAGCAGGCTGCTGAAAAAGTCAGCAGCCTGCTAGGATCGCCTGGATGCGATCACAAAATAGCGACGGAAGTCGTTCTTTTGCGAGCGGTGCGGAGTTCAACTCCGCACTTCGCGAGGCTGAAAAAGGCCACGACGGACCTTTTTCAGCAGCCTGCTAGCGCGGGTCGTCGCGGCGCGGCGCATCGGCCGGACGTTCGCCCAGCAGGAAGTGCATCAGGTCGCGCGTGCCGAGCATCCGCGTGGCGTTGAACAACTCGCCCGCCGTATAGCCGGCGGCAAACCCCAAGGTCAGTGCCACCGCGCGGATCCGCTCGTGGATATGGGCCTTCTCGGGCGGAAACTGCGTTTCGTAGCAGCGCACGCTCTCGAGCTTCGTCTCCAGCGTTTCGCCAATATCGACCACCAGATTGCTGCCGTGCGACATCCCCTCGGGCGAACCGAACGCCAGGCTGTAGTAGAGCTGGGCCGAGATCGTATGCACGGGCAGGCCGGCGAAGTATTCGTCCCACTTTGTCAGCCGTGAATAAAACACCGCCGCATCGGTAATCTGCATCGCCTGCCAGTGATCGGGCGAGTTCATCGGCGTCTTGTCGCCGAAGCCCAGCACGACCCGGGGACGATAGCGGCGGAACTCCGTGGCCAGCGCCACGCGCGCTTCGAACGAATCGAAGAGCCGGCGGTTGGGCATGCCAAGGTTCAACCGCAGTTGCACGCCCAGCACTTCCGCCGCGCGGCGAGCTTCTTCCAGACGCACCTCGGGACCCGGCGAACGGGGCGTCGGTTCGCCATCGGTCAGATCGATGATGCCGACGCGATATCCCTGACGGACGAGCCGCGCGAGGGTTCCGCCGCAGGCGATCTCGACGTCGTCCGGGTGCGCTCCCACGGCGATCACGTCGAGTCGCTCGACCGTGTTACTCGCAACTTCGCTGGCCACGATGGATGCCTTCTTCAATTGTTCGGATGAGCGGAAGCGATCACCTTGCCCATGCTGATTCGCTCTTCGACCAGGTAGCCAAGCTGCTTGTAGAATTCCGCGGTCGCGGCATTTGACGCAACGATCTGTAGGTTGATCTTCGTGCAACCGAGAAACGACAATTCCCGTTCAAGATGTCGCACCAAAGCGGTACCCAACCCCTGGCGTCGCGACTCGGGCCTCACGGCCAGCGCATAGATCCAGCCGCGGTGTCCGTCGTAGCCCCCCATCACCGTGCCGACAATGCCGTGATCCTCTTCTGCCACAAAGAAGAGCTCGCGCTGCAAGACAAGTTTCTGTTGGATGATATGAGATGGTTGATTGTGGGGCTGTGGATACGAAAACACCTTGGTCCACAAGGCGCTCACTTCGGCTTCGTCAGACTCTTGGAA
This sequence comes from Pirellulales bacterium, assembly GCA_019636335.1. Classification (NCBI taxonomy): domain Bacteria; kingdom Pseudomonadati; phylum Planctomycetota; class Planctomycetia; order Pirellulales; species Pirellulales bacterium. The sequence continues at coordinate 115,798 of JAHBXR010000011.1, read as the reverse complement.
GGGGCGAATTCTCATCCCAGATCCCATCCGCGGACAATCGCCAATATCAGGCCTTAACAGCCGCCAGCAGGAAGGTGGGGTTCAATGCCTCGAAACGCACCCGCTCCAGTTGATAAGTACCGCGCGCGATGTTGACCATCCACACCTTGACGTCGGAGCCGCCATGCTCGAGCAGGGCATGCACTTCGGAGAGGTTTTGCAGGCTGCCGACGTTGGCCACCAAACGCCCCCCCAGCTTCAGTTGCGAGAAGGCCAGTTCGACCAGGCGGCTGATTTCGCGCCCCTGTCCACCGACAAAGATGGCATCGGGGCTGGGGATATCAGCCCAGGCGTCGGGGGCGCGGCCGTGGATCGGCACGAGATTGCGACAGCCGAAGCGTTCGGCGTTCTCGACGATCAGGCCGTGATCTTCAGCGTCCATCTCGATGGCGTACACCGTTCCGCCAGCGGCGATTTGCGCGGCCTCGATCGCCACTGATCCGCTCCCCGCCCCCACGTCCCAGACGATGCTCGTCGGCCCGAGATCCAATTCCGACAGCGCGATCGAGCGCACCTCGGCGGGGGTCAGCAGGCCACTCTTCGGCTTCGACTGCAGGAAGACCTGGTCGGGATTGCCGAACAAGCGCCGGCCGATCTGTTCGCTCGGCCGGTCCGGCACGTCGGGCTTGCGCACCAGGATCAGCACGTTCAGGGGCGAAAACTCCTGCGCCGCGATCTCGTTCAGCGTCCCCTGCGTCACGCGCTCGTCGGGCGAACCGAGATTCTCGCAGACATACGCGTTGAAGTAGTCGATCCGGCTGGCAAGCAGCGCCTTGGCCACCGCCGCGGGGGGCGTGGTTTCGCTGGTGAAGAGCCCCACCTTCTCGGCGATGCGAATCTTTTCGAGGATGCTCGACAGATTGCGGCTCGAGAGATCGGTCAGGTAGGCCTCCTCCCAACTCTCTTTCACGCGCGCAAAGGCCAATTGCATGCTGCTCACATGCGGCAGCACCTCGAAATGTTCTTTGCCCAACTGGGCGCACAGGTAGCGCGCAACGCCATAGAACAGGGGATCGCCCGAGGCGAGCACGACGATGCGGCGCCCGGCGGAGTTCGCCACGCGCTGCACAACCGCGTCGAGATTCGCGCCGACGAGCAATCGCTCGGCCTTGCCGGGGGGCACGACGGCCAGAGTCGGCTCGGCGCCGATGATCAATTCGGCCTCGTGGATGAGCCGCCGGGCGGCGTCCGTTACTCCGTCGAGTCCGTCGTCGCCGATCCCGATGATGTGTACTTTTTCGCTGGTGCCCAAGTGCGGCCGCCTCGATTGGTTCGTCGGTTGGAGTCCGCCCGGTCTTCACGGCACACGACGTGCGCCGCCCCAGGCGTTCGCTCTGGGGCGATTCTACGGCCCCCCGCGATTGAAATGAACCCCCGCGTGCCGGGCGGGGGAGACACGCCGGTCGGTACTTGTTTAGGATGGCGCCGTGGGGTAGAAACCGCCGAGCTTCGCTCCCTTGCCCGCTCGCTTAGATCACCTGCCATGCCCCGCGTATTGATCACGCCCCATCTGCTATACGAACTCGACTTGCCCTGTCGCCGCGCGATCGAAGAAGCCGGCCTCGAAGTGGTCTATCCGCCGAACGCCATGTCGCTGATGGACCCGGCCGATCTGCTCGAGCAGCTCGATGGCGTCTCGGCCGTGCTGGCGGGCATGGAGCCGTTCAATCCCGACGTGCTCGCGAAGTCAAACCTGCGCGTCATCGCCCGGGCCGGCGTGGGCTATGACGCCGTCGACATGGCCGCCGCCAGCAAGCGAGGCGTGGTGGTCACCATCACGCCTGGCACGAATGAAATCTCGGTGGCGGAGCAAGCACTGTCCCTTTTGTTCGGCGTGATGCGCGGACAACCGGGGCGCGATCAGGAAGTTCGTACGGGCGTGTGGAAGCGGGTACCGCTGCCAAGGCTCGGAGGGAAGACGATCGGTCTCGTCGGGCTGGGGCGCATCGGCCGCGCCATGGCGACGAGGTGCCTCGGCATCGGACTGAAGGTGATCGCCAGCGATCCCATGGCAGATGCTGCCTTCGCCGCGAAGCACGACATTCGTCTTGTTACGCTCGATGAACTCTACGCCGAGGCCGACATCGTGAGCCTGCACACACCGGCCACGCCCGAGACAGTGCGGATGATCAATGCCAAGAGTCTGGCGAAGATGAAGCCAGGCGCGGTGTTCATCAACACGGCTCGTGGCAGCTTGGTGGACGAAACGGCCTTGGCCGACGCGCTCCGCAGCCGTCACCTGATGGCGGCGGGGCTCGACGTGTTCGACGTCGAACCGCTGGCACTCGACAGCCCACTGCTCGCGCTCGACAACGTGCTGCTTGCGCCGCACATGGGGGGCCTCGACGAAGAATCGCTCGAGGCGATGGCCACGATGGCCGGAAGATCGATCGCCGAACTGTACCGGGGTGAATGGCCCGGCAACGGTCGCGTGGTCAACGAAGAACTACGCGCCGGCTGGAAATGGTAATCCAGCAGGCGCGTAGCGTGGTTTCGTTGGTTTTCCGGACCGTCGAGCGAAGGGTGCTCGGGGCTTAGGCCGAGAACGAGCTGCCGCAGCCGCACGTCTTCGTCGCGTTCGGATTATCGAACACGAAGCCGCGCTTTTCGAGGCCGTCGTAGAAGTCGACCTTGGTGCCGTCCAGGTAGAGGGCACTCTTCTTGTCGACGACGACCGTCACGCCATGGTGTTCCTGCTTCGAGTCGACCTTCTCGTCGTAGGCCTTGTCGAAGCCGAGGCTGTACTGGAAGCCGCTGCAGCCGCCGCCGGCGAGACCGACGCGAAGCATGGTGTCGGCATCGAGCTTCTGCTCTTCGAGGATTCGCTTGACTTCCGACGCGGCCTTCTCGGTCAGCACAATACCCATGTTCCGTCTCCAGGTGAGGAGTCGCGATTTATTGCAACGTAGACTGTCTAAATTATACGACCCGGCCAGCAAAGGAAAGGGCTGTTGGGCGGGGCGATGACGAGCAAAATCGGCATTTGACCCACAAAACTTGCCCCGAAATCGCTCAAGTCGAACGACTGAGCTGCCGCAGGCGGTGGACCGTCTCGGCCACGGCCTCGATGGCCGCGTCGATTTCCGCCTCGGTGTTGAAACGCCCCAGGCCGAAGCGAAGGCTGGCCCGGGTCAGGTCGTCATTCAGTCCCAGGGCGCGCAGCACGTGGCTCGGCTCGGGATTCGCGCTCGTGCAGGCGCTGCCCGAGCTGACCGCCAGACGCTTCATGCTCATCATCAGTGCCTCGCCGTCGACGCCGGCAAAGCTGACGTTGAGGTTGCCCGGCAGCCGCAAGTCGGTCCGCTCCAGCGTCGGCCCATTGAGCGACACTTCGTCCACCGCGCTCACGAGCCCCTCGTAGAGCCGTTGTCGTAGGGTTGAAAGCCGGCGCTGTTCGTCCGGCAGCTCGGCCAGCGCCAGTTCCACGGCCCGCGCGAAACCGACGATGCCCGGCGTGTTCAACGTGCCGCTGCGCAGGCCCCCCTCCTGACCACCACCGTCGATCTGAGGCACAAGCCGCACCGACGGCGGACGGCGTCGCACATAGAGGGCCCCAATGCCCTTCGGGCCATACAGCTTGTGCGCGGTGAAGCTCATCAGGTCGATCCCCAGCGTGCCCACATCGACCGGTAGCTTGCCCACGGCTTGCGTGGCGTCGCAATGCACGGGCACGCCGCGCGCGTGTGCCAGCTCCACGATTTCGGCAAGCGGCTGGATCACCCCGATCTCGTTGTTGGCCAGCATCACCGATACGAGCAAGGTGTCGTCGCGCAGAGCGTCGGCCACGCGTTGCGGATCGAGCCAGCCCGCCCGCGGATCGCCATGCGCTGCGACCGGCAGAAGCGTGACCTCGTAGCCGCGCCGGGCAAGGCGATCGAGGGGGTCGAGCACCGAGGGGTGCTCCGTTTCGACCGAGATCAGGTGATTGCCGCGGCGCCGCTGGCGCTCGGCCACTCCCCGGATCGCCAGGTTGTTGCTCTCGGTGGCGCCGCTGGTGAAGACGAGCTCTTTGTCGCGCGCCCCGATCGCCGCCGCGAGCGCCTTGCGTGCCGCATCGACGGCCTCGCGGGCCTCCCAGCCGAAAACATGGCTCGTGCTGCCCGGGTTGCCATACGTCTCGGTGAAGTAGGGCAGCATCACCTCGACGACGCGTGGGTCGACGCGCGTCGTGGCGTGGTTGTCCAGGTAAATGGGGCGTTCGTCCATAGTCGTATCATTGTCCGAGCGGTATGGCACGACGGCAAGCCGTGACACTTGGGCGTGAATCCCCTATTCTGGCCCGACCCCCGCCAGTTTGGCCTCACCTCTGTAGCTCACCGACCCTCTGTTCCAGAACTGCCGACCGTGACTCCATTGAGCGACGCGCTGCCATCCGAACCGAATTCGTCCGAACGATGGGAGGTCATCGTCGTGGGGGCGGGGGCGGCGGGCCTGCTGGCGGCGGCGCATGCCGCCGAACGGGGCCGCCGCACCTTGTTGCTCGAAAAGAACCGCCGCCCCGGCGTGAAGATCCTCATGTCGGGGGGCACGCGCTGCAACCTCACGCACGCCACCGACGCGGCCGGCATCGTCCAGGCCTACGGCCTGCCGGGCCGCTTCCTGCACTCGGCCCTCGCCGCACTCGATCCGCCTCGACTCGTCGAGTTGTTCGAGGCCGAGGGGGTGCTGACCAAGATCGAATCGACTGGCAAGATCTTTCCCGCCAGCGATCGCGCGGCCGACGTCTTGGCGGCCCTGCTCGCACGGCTCCAGCGCAGCGGTTGCACGCTCGCCACGGAAGAGCCGCTCAAATCGATCGAACGCATCGAGGGCGGATTTCGGCTCACGACCGCGCGACGCGAACTGCGGGCAGAAAAAGTCATCGTCACGACGGGAGGCAAGTCCTATCCCGGCAGCGGCACCACGGGCGATGGCTATGCTTGGTGCATGTCGTTGGGGCATTCGCTCGTGCCGCCGCGGCCTTCGCTGACGCCGGTGCGCTGCGAAGCGCACTGGGTGGCGGCGCTCCGCGGCGTGACCTTGCCCGATATCGCCTTGGAACTGCACGAAGCAAACGAGTCGGGACGCCGCGCCAAGCCACTGGCGCGAACGCGAGGCTCGTTGCTCTTCGCGCACTTTGGACTGACGGGCCCCGTGGCGCTCGATATCAGTCGCGAAGTGAGTGGCCACCCGCGCCCGCGCACGCTGCGGCTCGAGTGCGATCTGCTCCCCGACGTGCCGCGTGCCCAGTTCGAGGAAGATTTGCGCCGCGCGACGGCCGAGTCGGGCAAGAAGCAGGTGGTGACGCTATTGGGCGAATGGCTTCCGAACCGCGTTGCCGAGACGGTCATGATGCAGGCCGAAGTGCCGCTCGAACGCCGCGCGGCCGAGATTTCCAAGACCGAACGGGCGCGCCTCGTCGAAAACGTGAAGCGGCTCGTCTTTCCCGTCGCAGGGACGCTTGGCTTCGAAAAGGCTGAAGTCACTGCCGGCGGCATCCCCTTGGGCGAGGTCGACTCGCGCACCCTGCAGAGCAAGCTCGTGCCGGGGCTTTACCTCGCCGGCGAAGTGCTCGATCTCGACGGGCCGATCGGCGGCTACAACTTCCAGGCGGCCTTCAGCACCGGCTGGCTCGCCGCGGAGAGCGTGTAAAGATCCCTCGGATTCCGGCCACACGTCAGCATGGAAGCCGGGTAGCACCGATCATCTTGCGGAAAAAGCTCTCCTTCTGAAACGAGCCCAGTCGCAAGATGGTCGGTGTCGCGCAGCGACCAGAGAATGAGCTGCGCAACATGATTCTCCGACACCGGACTTCGCCTGCCGACCGGCGCCGCTCCGGAAAATCGTCTGGGAGATATTATCCCGTCAGCCCTTGCCGAAGAGCGCCCGTAGCGTGATCTGCGACCAGGTCTCGAAACCATCTAGGTCGGCCAAGAGCGATTCGACCGGGCGGAAGCCGGCCTCGACGATGTCGCGCTCGCGTGGACGCACGGCCGGCCGCGCCACGTCGAACACATGTACCACGCCCAAGTGGACGCGGCCGACCTCGGTTTCATCATCGTTAATCAGCCCGACACAGCGCTCGAGGTAAGGCGTGTCGATGAGGACCTCCTCTTCCAACTCGCGGCGCATGCCCTCGGCATAGGGGTTCACGTCCTCCTCGGCATCGACTGACGAGATGTGCCCCCCAATCCCGACGCTGCGCTTGGCGTGCAGGCGCTGTTCGCCTTGCCCGCGGCCGCGCGTGTATTGAAAGATGCTCTCTGGCCGGCCGTCGCCGCCATGCCGGAACACAACGTAGGGAATCAACTGCTTGAAGCTCGGATCTTCCTCGACTTCGTCGCGCGGACGGTAGCTCGTGTGCTCCGGAGAAAGCAACTCGTCGAGGTAGCGGTCCACCTCGGCGCAGAATCCCTGGAAATGGCCGAGGCGGTGAAAGACGGCCGTGGGAACGACAAGAACTTGTTCGGTCTTTACCAGTGCCACGGGGGCGTCCTTTCCGGAAGATTCCTGGGTTTGTCGGCCCGCGACGCGAGGACCGCTCGACCACCGGAGTATACGGCAGCGATCCCCACGTGGCGAGCATCCGCGGGCAAGAACGGAACAGAGGCGGCCACGCGGCGGAAAATCAGACGATCAGCATGGCGTCGCCGTAACTGTAAAACCGGTACCGTTCGCGGATCGCCGCGTCATAGGCTCGTTGAATGAGCTCGTCGCCGCCAAAGGTTCGCACGAGCACCAGCAACGTCGAACGTGGCAGGTGAAAGTTCGTCAGCAGCGCGTCCACGCCATGAAACACGTGGGGCGGGCGGATGAACAGATCGGTCTCGCCGCGCCAGGCCGCGAGATCCCCCTGCCGGGCCGCCGTCTCGAGCACGCGCGTGCTCGTCGTGCCGATTGCCACGATGCGCCCGCCAGACGGTCGCACGGCCCGTAGCCGTTCGGCGGTCGCGTGATCGATTTCGCCCCATTCGCGATGCATGCGGTGTTCTGCCAGTCGCTCGACGCCAATGGGGCGGAACGTGTCGAGCCCCACGTGCAGGGTGACGCGCGCGAGCGACACGCCTCGGGTCTCGAGGCGGCCGATCAGGCGATCGGTGAGGTGCAGGCCTGCGGTCGGCGCCGCGGCCGAGCCGGGCACCCGGGCATAAACGGTTTGGTAACGCTCGAGATCCCCCGGCTCCGAGACCCCCTCGCGAATGTAGCAGGGAAGGGGGACGCGCCCCACCCGATCGAGAATCGCATAGGCGTCATCGGCCGATTCCGGTTTCGCCCGCCAAACTCCCTCTCCTTCGCGCGCGGCGAACTGGAGGCGGCAGGCATCGCGCCCCGTGTTGTCGACCAGGACGATCCATTCTCCCGGCTGCACCTTGCCCCGGGTCTTGCTGAGCAGATGCCAGCGCCCGTCGGCGCCGACCGAGAGAAACAGCCCCTCCCAATTGCCCCCCGTCCTCTCGCGCCGGCCCAAAAGCCGCGCGGGCACGACCTTCGACTCGTTGACCACCACCATATCCCCTGCCCGCAACAACTCGGGCAAATCGCGGACGTAATGATGAGCGATACTTGCCTGGGCTCGATTGACCACGAGTAGCCGTGCGTCGCTACGTTCGTGCAGCGGCTGCTGGGCGATCAACTCGACCGGCAATTCGTAGTCATAATGAGAAAGTTCGGCGTCGGACACGATCGGGCGGCTCGCGGAAGCTTTGGCCGATGAACGCCTGGAGGTGAATCGCCTAGGCGTCGGCCGGGGAGGCGAGTATAAGCCAACGGCCGCGTGCGCCGAACGCCCAAGGCGAGCGGGAGCCACACTGTTTTCCCTATTTCTTTTGAGTTGCGGAACGTTCATGTCGCGTGCAGGCGATCAACCGGTCGAGTCGGCCACGCCCATGGCCCTGCTCATCACGGGGCTCGAGGTGGGGGGGGCCGAGCAGGCCCTGACCAACCTGGCGCTGGGGCTCGGCGAGCACGGCTTCCGGCCCCAGGTCTATGTTCTGCAACCGCGACCCGCGGCAGGTCAGGATCGCTTGGTGCGCGCGCTGGAGTCGGCCGGAATCGCCTGCGAATTTTGCGGGGTGCGTACCGTGCGGGATGCCCCCCGCGCCCTGCGCTGGCTGACCGCCGCCTGGCGGCGCGATCGACCGGCGATCGCGCAGAGCTTTTTGCATCACGCCAACCTGCTGGGTCGCCTCGCCGCGCGCCGCGCCGGAGTTCGAATGGTCTGCGGTATCCGCGTGGCAGAGCGGCGCGGTCGCGCGCGGCTCTGGCTCGACCGAATGACCTCGCGTTGGGTCGATCATTACGTCTGCGTCAGCGCGGACGTGGCGGACTTCTCGCGGCGCGAGGGGGGCCTGCCGGGCGACCGCTTGTCGGTGATTCCGAACGGTGTCGACGTGCCCCGCTTTGCCCAGGCCGAGCCGCTCGATCTCACCACGTTGGGGGTCGCGGCGGGAAGGCGAGCGATCATCTATGTCGGTCGGCTCGACGAGCAGAAGCGCAGCGTGTGGCTCGTCGAGCAGGCGCCGCGCTTGCTGGAGCGACTGCCGCAGCACGACCTGCTGCTGGTGGGCGATGGCCCCCTGCGCGAAGTTGTGTACAACAAGTGTATACAATTGGGCGTGGCCGACCGCGTGCATCGGCTGGGGCGGCGCGACGACGTGCCGCGCCTGTTGCGCGCGAGCGAGTTGCTCGTGCTCCCCTCGGCCTGGGAGGGGATGCCCAACGTGGTGCTTGAGGCGATGGCGGCCGGGCTGCCAGTCGTGGCTACCCGAGTCGAGGGGGTGGCCGAGGCGCTCGGCCCGCTCGCCGCCGCGCAGACCTTTGACCCGGGTGATGCAGAAGGCCTTGTTTTCAGGGCTTTTGCGCTCGTCGGGCCAGCCGCCGAGGGGGTCCGCCTGGGAGGGGAAAACCAGCGCCGCGTGGCGGAACATTTCAGCGTCGACGCGATGGTGGCGGCCTATGCGGCGTTCTATCGGCGATGGTTGTCCCTCTGAGCGACGACAGCATTGCTAGCATCGACGCGCGTGAAAAAAACTTGCCGAGACTTTTTCTCGTCGCAAGTGAAATGCTGTTCGCAAGCTACGCGCAGCGCGACTGTGCATTCGTTGTCGCGCACGGAAAAGTTTCTTGACGATGCGCCACGCATCGCTATTCTTGGACCTCAGTGGGAGTGAATGGTGCGTGTGGTGATCGCTGGGTGCAACACGATCGTTGCGGCCTCGATCAAGAACCTGCAAGCACCGTTCGCGAACGCTTTCGCGATTGGCAAAGATTCCGATCAGCTACCTCGCGCGTGGCCAGTGTCACAGGCCTGGACGGCGCGGGAACGTTCGTCCTCTACTTCCAACGGAGCCGTGTCAGGAGTGGGCTCGACGTCTTGGCTCCGCCTTGCACCTGGATAGACCCGCGCTCGGCGTGCGCACGCCGGTCCAACGTGAATGCGATCCCTGCCTGCACACCGCGCCCCTGGCCCGCCTGATTCGTCCAACCTGTTCGTACTGGAGAAAGTCCGTCCGATTGCTCGCCTAGCGCCTTACCCGGCGCGCCAGTCACCGGCCACCGACTGACGCGTCTTGATGTCGGCCCTGCGACCGACGGAATTTGGGCCATGAGCGGACCGCGCACGCACGAAGCGTCCGGTTGCGAGTTGCGGAGACCAGTCGTCGTCCTTGCCGACAAGTCGACCGCAAACGCCCCACCTCGCGTGGACAAATGGACGTGTTCGAGGTGGAGCCTTTTCTTAGTGCCCGCTGGACGGACCATCGCCGATTGTCATGCGGCGATCAAGGCCTCGCTCGCTTCCGCGGCGACTCGTGCGAGGAATCCCTCGTGAAAAACCCTCGTAGGGTGCTGCTTTCGCCCAATTGTGTGCTGCCAGCGGTTTTTCTATACTGACTCGCTTCAAACGAGTGAGAACTATCTCTAACGTGCTGGAAGGACGAAAGTTATGGCCGATTTGATCGCCCCTCACGGTGGCCTCTCGGAGCTGGTTTGCTGCACGGTCGCCGCGGACAAGATTGCCGCTTTCGAAGCCGAGGCCGCCACGCTTCCCCAGGTGCCCGTCTCGGACGCCGATCTCTCAACCGTGTATCGCTTTGGCGATGGCGCTTTGAGCCCGCTGATCGGCCCGATGGATTCGGCCACCTACAACCGCGTGCTCGATGAAGCGGTCATCGAGGTGAATGGCAAGAAATATGCCTGGACGATTCCCATCGCGCTGCCCGTCACCGCCGAGTTGGCCAAGACACTGAAGAAGGGGCAGAAGGTCGCGCTGGTGAACACGGCCGGCAAGCCGGTCGCCACGCTCGATATCAGCGACGTCTTCGAATGGGACAAGCCGCGCTACATCAAGAGCGTCTACCTCACCGAGCGGACCGATCATCCCGGCGCCGACATGGTGCTCAAGGGAGACGCCGACAAGACGCATCTCATCGGCGGCACGATCCAGGTGTTGCCGCAGCCGAAGAATTCAAAGTTCGGCAAGTATGTCCTTTCGCCGCGCGAAGTGCGCAAGCTGCTGGCCGAAAAAGGCTGGAATCGTGTCGTCGCCTTCCAGACGCGCAACCCGTTGCACCGCGCCCACGAGTACGCCCTGGTCTACGGCCTCGAGACGTTGCTCCGTGCGGGCCACAACGCCGGCGCCTGCCTGAACCCGCTGATCGGCGAGACGAAGGGAGACGACGTCAAGGCGGACGTGCGCATGCACACCTACGAGGCGCTGATCGACGCTCGCGGCATCGGCGAGGGAGACAGTGACACCTCGTTGTGGAACTCGCGTAGCGAGTCGGTGCCCGATCGCGTGATCCTGCTCGGCCTCGACATCAAGATGTTCTACGGCGGTCCGAAGGAAGCGGTGATGCACGCCATCTATCGCCAGAACTACGGCTTCACCGACATCGTCATCGGCCGCAAGCATGCCGATGCGCCTTACGCGGACGGTACGGCGATCTGGGGCGATTTCGATGCCCAGGAGATCTTCAACAAGCTCGGCGGCGACCTGAAGATCAAGCCCGTGAACGTCGGCTTCGCCGCGTACTACGACTCGATCGGCCGCGTCGACCTGATGGAGAAGCACAAGGACGAGAAGCCGGTCTTCATCTCGGGCAAGGACGTGCGCAACACGCTGCTGGCCGGCAACACGGTCGACCCGCGCATCATGCGCGAAAGCACGTCGCGCATTCTGGCCGAGGCCATGTCGAGCGCCTCGCAGGCCTAACCTTGCCTGTACGAACATAGCCACTTACAGCCGCCCGTGGGTTTCTCTCGCGGGCGGCTTTTTTCGTGGATGCAGGGATTGCATCCAAGCGGCTCAGGGCCGTTGATTCCAGCGAGCCTGCCAGCGCGGATAATCGCGCGAGAGCAGAGCCGCCGGAGAATCACCGTACCAGGCGTAGCCGGTGCGCCGCTCGTATTCGATCTCGGCCAGGTGCTCGCGCGGCACGCCGTCGCGACTGCAGAAGAAGGGGCGATTCGTCTTCAAGTCGTAGAACCGTGCCCAGATGGGCGGCCCCTGCGGATCCTCGACGACGATCTTATCCCAACCTCTTGGCAGGCTGGGATCCTCGCGTCGATCGATGCGAAGGCCGGTGAGCTTCGCCCGTTCGAACCAGTCGACCGCGCCTTCGATCGAGGCGACGATCGCCGGGCCCGGCTCGTCGATCTGCATCAGGAAACGCACGATGCCGACACTCTCCGAACCGCTGAACGAGGGGAGCTCATAGCTCCGCGCCCCGGCGGGAGCGAAGCTGGCCGGATCGTGTTGCGCGCACCAGACCGTCGGCCGGCCGTCGACGACAATCTGGCACTGCAAGATGCACTCGATGCCGCGTTCGACGGCCTTGCCGGCATCGATGCGGCGCTCGTCGTCGATCCAGTCGAAATTCGCCTCGCCCAGCGATACGTCGCGCAGCAGTTGCAGCGCGCCGGTCATCGCGTTGTCGTTGAAGGTGATGTTCCGTGAGTACCCTGCGGGGTTCGGCGATACCTGTGGCCAGCCCCCCGAGGGATATTGGGCGGCGAGCAGGAAGTCGATGCCCGACAGCACGCCCTCGCGAAAGCGCGCTTCACCGGTCGCTTTGGCCACGCGCGCCAGGTAACGGAGCTGCGTATAGGTGGCGCCGTTGTCGATCGTGCCGCGCTCGTCGCGCGTAGCGCGTAGTTCGGCGCGGGTCGCGTCGTCGAGGGGCGCTGCCATGTCGAGATTCTTCGGCCACCCGCCGCAGGCACGCTGGTATGCGAGCACGTTGTCGGCAATGCGAATGGCCTCGGCCGATCCGTACCACATAGGCGATTGCGAGAGACAGGCCTTCCACGCGATCGTGTCGGCCGCATGCAACCGCGACGTGGCGAGCAACAGCGCGAGAAATATCCAGGGGGCGACATGGCGTTTCATGGTATCACTCTCTATTCTGCGAAGATCACGCGCCGCTTGCCGCGATCGATGCCAAGCAGTCCGTCCGTCACCGGATCGATGGCGATGCCTTGTCCGGTGAAAGGGGCCTTTACGGTGGCCACATGGCGCAGCTCGCCAGTGGCGACATCGGCGGGAAGCTCCAGGATGTGCAATTCACGTTCGTCGTGTCCCGTGACGAGCAGTTTGCCGTGATACCAGACGCCCCCCGAACTGCTCTTCTGGCCAAACGCCTGCACCACGCGGGCAGGATACGTCCAACGCCCCTTTTCCTGCCCATCGACGAGCCGGGCGACGTAGGTCTTTGTGTTGTCCTCACCATAGTAAGCAAAGTTGCACCACCATGCTCCTGCGACATCGCGCACGCACCAGGTCAGGCTGCCGTCGCTCGCGCCGAAGTCGTGCCATGTCGTTAGTTTCAGCGTGGCGAGATCGAGCCGTTTGATTTCACTTTGCTCGGGCTTCGCCGGATAGTTCGAGTGCGCGAGATAGAGTTGCCCCTCGTGAAAGAACCCGCTGTTGAGGTGTTTCGCCGGCGGGTGGCTGCGTGCGATCAGCTTGCCCGTCTCGCGGTCGTGCTGCGCCACGGTCGTCGAAGAGATGGCATACACGTAGCGCTCGTCGGCCGCGGCCGCCTGACGGGCCTCGGGGGCGGCGAAGCTGTGCGTCTCGTGCCAGTCGTGCGTCGCCACGTTGTCGGCGGCGAACGCGGAGTTGCTCAAGGCAAGGATCGCCACCAAGAGACCGCGCGCATACGGCGACTTGAAGATCGTGAGCAAGGAGATCATGAGAGCTAATCAACAGCCGGGCATGAGCAGGACGTCCCGCGATGGAACGCGCCTCGGCTAGATATAGTACATGTCGGTCTCGCGTTTGGCGCGAGTAACCAACTCGGCAAAGGTGATTTCACCCAGCATCTGCTGCTCGACGGCGGTGACTTCGCGCCACACGTGCAAGAGCGTCTTGGCCGCCGATGAGGTGGGGGCGGCGCTGCTGGTCAGCGCCGCCTCGGGCGGACCCTCGATCACGACCATCACGTCGCGCAGCGAGATCTGATCGGGCGGCACGAGCAATTGATAGCCCCCCGCGGCCCCCCGCGTGCTGGCCACGAAGCCCGCCCCTTTAAGCTGCAACAGAATCTGCACGAGAAAGCGCGACGGAATGTCGTGCTCTTCGGCGATGTCGCGAATGCGCACCGGCTCCCCCGAGCCGTACCGGGCGGCCAACTCGAGCATGGCAATGCAGGCGTATTCCGTCTTGGCAGAGACTCGCACGCGTTGTCACTCGCAGAAACTGGGCCAGGCATCGCGCGTGGCCCGCGACGCGATTCGGAGTGGATGCCGAACGCCGCACGGTGCGAGCCGCCGCGTTTATTCTTTCTCGTCGACCGAGTGCAGGCCGCACTCGGTCTTCGCCGTGCCGCTCCAACGACCGGCACGCTCGTCTTCGCCAAACATCACTGCCCGCGTGCAGGGCCAGCAACCGATGCTCGTGTAGCCCTGGTCGTGCAGTGGATTGTACGGGATGTCGTGGTCGGTGATCAGCTTCCAAACGTCTTTCTTGGTCCAATTGGCCAAGGGGCTGATCTTCACGAGACCAAACTTCTTGTCCCAGCCCACGATGTCGGCCGCGGCGCGATCCGTGCTCTGGTCGCGGCGAATGCCGCTCATCCAGGCATCGAGTCCCCCCACCGACTCGCGCAGGACCTTCACCTTGCGATCGAAACAGCACCTGTTCGGATCGGTTTTATAAACGGGGCCACCATTTTGAGCTTCGTACTCGGCCACGGTGGTCGGGGCGCTGCGCAGCTCGACTTCGATGCCGTACCGCTTGGCGATGCGGTCGCGCAGCTCGAGGGTTTCCTTGAACTGGTAGCCGGTGTCGAGATTGAAGACGTAGGTCTTCGGCTGGACCTCGGCCAGGTAGTGAATGATCACGCAGCCTTCCGGACCGAAGGCAGTGGCCATGCCCAGGCGAGGGAAGTAATTCTCCGCGGCCCACTCGATGATCTCGCGAGGTTGAGCATTTTCGAGCTGACGACTGTACTCCTTCAATTGCGCGAGCAATTCCTCGCTCGCCACGCGAACCTTGGGAGCGCCGTCTTTGAGGGCACCACTGTCGCTGGGCTTGCCGTTGGTCGGCTCGGCCGCTGGGGGGGCCGCTGCGGGAAGCGGCACCGTTTGAGCATTCGTGAGCATGAAATCCGCAGTCGTCAGACTGGCTGGGGGCATGGAGTTCCTCTCGCACGATCGCTGGTCTGAGGCGAGAAGTGCCTCGAATGATACGAATGTTGCTTATCAAAGTCAACTATCGCTGCTCGCCATCGGTTCCTATCGACTCCCCACGCGACGATCCTTCAACTTATGACGATTAGGGCGGCAGGCCGGCACGCCATGACCCAACCCGGAATTGTCGCAAGTTCTTTGGTCACAACATGCTTGACTCACTGAGCCAGCTCGGGCAGGATTTTCCGCATTCGTGCCGTCAATAGCGGCGCACGATCGAGAACCAGTCGTAGGCAGCCCTCTCTTTCTCTTCTAGCGAACTCATGTAATCTCAGCCACGCGACTTGCGCTAGTAGGCGCTCCTGCGCTGCCGGAACCCTCCGATCAATGCTCGGGAAACACTTCCCATACTACAAGTGCCTCGGGAAAGAGAAGTTCTGCTTTGGCAAGCTGCGTTTCCTCTTCGTTCGTAAGCGGCTTTGAGGATTCCCGGTAAAGGGCTCCATATCCGCGCTCACCCAATAGCCAAAGTAATCCTGGCGCCCTGGCTGGAGCGTGCGGATGCAGTGGCTCGAAGTCGGTGATCTTCCACCCGACAGCCGCTGCGCGTCGCTGCCGAATCCAATTGGCACGGTATGCGAGAATCACCGACACCAAACCAAGCACGACAAGCAGTGTTCGCAGTTGGAACTGGAACCAGCGGTGTCTCGGCGCTTCGTTGGGATGTTCGCTCATACGCTCGATTCCTCAGAAAGATTAAATCCGAGCACCATGCGCATTGGAAGGCTATCCATGTAAACGAAGGTGTATGCACTTGCGATCCTGGCGCGCAGGCGCTCCCGCAGCGATTGTTTGTCACGGCGCTACGCTTGCCGCGTTCCACGGCGTAGGATAGTCGATTCGCGCCGAGACTAGGAAAATGTTAACCAAGGGAAGCAACATGGGCGGGTTCGACCACAGGCCAGCGTCGAGCGAGGAGGATCGCTCGCGGCTCGAGCCGACGCGGCATTCGCGCGCGGGGCTCGTGCTGTTTGCCATCTACCTGTTCTTCTATGCCAGCTTCGTGCTGGCGAACGCCTTTGCTCCCACGCTCATGGCACGCACGCCTTGGGCCGGCATCAACCTGGCCGTCCTCAGCGGCCTGGCCTTGATCGTCATGGCCTTCGTCCTGGCGGTACTCTACGACTGGATCTGCCGACTCGGTCCCGCACGCGACGATTCGCGCGAGGCCGGACGATGATCTACGAGCCTTCGCTGGCCGCGATCGTGGTCTTCGCCATCTTCGTCGGCATCACCCTGGGGCTGAGTTTTTATTTTGCCGCCAAAACGCGCTCGTCGCAGAGTTACTTCGCTGCTGGCGGGAATATCCACTGGTTCATCAACGGAGTGGCCTTCGCTGGCGATTACCTTTCCGCCGCGTCGTTTCTCGGCATCTGCGGCATGATCGCCTTTTATGGTTACGACGGGTTTCTCTACTCGATCGGCTACCTGGCGGGCTGGATCGTGGCGCTCTTTGTCATCGCCGCGCCGGTGAAGCGCCTGGGGCGATACACCTTCGCCGACGCGCTCGATGCGCGCTTCAACTCGCGCGGCATCAAGCTGGCCGCCGCCGTGAGCACGCTGGCCGTGAGCGTCTTCTATCTGATTCCGCAGATGGTCGGCGCCGGCGTCCTCATCACGCCGCTGTTGGGGCTGCCCCACTGGGCCGGCGTGGTGATCGTCGGCACGGTCGTCGTGCTGATCGTCGGCACGGCTGGCATGGTCTCGACCACGTACGTGCAGTTTCTGAAGGGCTCGCTCCTGGTGATCTTTAGCGCGGTGCTCACCGTCCTGATTCTGAATCGAGGGTTGGAGGTCGCCCCACGTTTCCGCGACGCTGAGGCAGGACGCGATCCCCTGACAGAAACGCAAACCGTGACCGTCACGGCCGACGGCACGCGGATCGTCAACGGCAAACCGCAGGGGAGAGGGCCAGGCGAAGGGGATCTCTGGCCGGTCGGCGAAGTGAGCCGCCTGCCTGATGGCAAGCTGAAGACGGGCCCGCTCGGGCCATTGCAGTTTCTCAGCACGCTCGAGCGGAGCGAGGTCGTGCTGTGGAAATCGACCACCACCCGCAACGAGGATGGCGGCACGACGACGGTCTTCTCGCAGAAGCCCACCCCGGGGAGCGACGTGCTCAAGCCGGGCAACAGCCCCACGTTCGCCGGCGTGCGCAGCGATTACTTCTTCGACAAGCTGAACTTTCTCTCGCTGATGCTGGCCCTGTTCTGCGGCACGGCGTCGCTGCCGCACATTCTGATCCGCTATTACACGGTCAAGGACGAGGCCGCGGCGCGCAAGAGCACCGTGGTGGGCATCGGCACGATCGGATTTTTCTACGTGCTGACCCTCTTCCTGGGACTCGGCGCCATGACGAGCGGCGCCATCGACGTGACGAACAGCAACATGGCGGCGCCGCTCTTGGCCCGCAGCTTCGGCGAATTGCTCTTCGCCACGATCTCGGCCATTGCCTTCACCACGGTGCTGGGCACGGTGAGCGGCCTGATCGTGGCGGCCAGCGGCGCCGTGGCGCACGACCTGGCGGGCGAGCTGCTACGCGTGAAGCTCACCGATCACGAAAAGGTGCGCCTGGCCAAGCTCACGGCCGTGGCCGTGGGGGCCATCGCCATCGTGCTGGGCATTCTGTTCGAGCGGATGAACGTGAACTTCCTGGTGGGCTGGGCCTTCAGCGTGGCCGCCTCGGCCAACCTGCCCTCGCTCGTGATGCTCCTCTTCTGGAAAGGGACGACGAAGCAAGGCATCACGGTCGCGATCGTGGTGGGCATGCTCTCGTCGCTGGCCTGGATCCTGGCCAGCGGCGACACCTACCGAGACATCTACGGTCTCGACCCAGCCACGGCCCTCGTGCCGTTCAGCCAGCCCGGCATCGTGACGATTCCGCTGGGGTTCGTGGTGCTGGTGGTGGTGTCACTGGCGACAAAAACTCGGTAGCACACAACTTGGCCAAACGACAAAAGCCTAACCTGCGCTCCCGAATGGTTTCTGACACCTTTTCTCCCTCGGCGGCTTGATGCGGACGTCCCATAGGTGCTCAGGATACGCCAGGGATCGACCTACGGAAAAGGTTCCTGCACCTTTGTGCCCACCCATGATACGCCAGCGATTGACTCTGGAAAAAAGGTTCCTGTGGAAAAAAGGTTCCTCCACCTTTTTCCTCCCACATTATGGGTGGGTGGGGGAGGGACGCGGAGTGGATGTCTCGGTGGGTTCACAGCACTGTCCGCGTGACATTGCTCAATTCTCAGAAAGTGCAGCAGGGCTTTCGGGGGGCCTGCAATCGCCCCCCCAGATAGCTTCACTCCTCGGCTTTGGTGACGCAGGGCCCCACGACGCTGCTGGAGGCGTTAATAGCGCAGGAGCCGGCTGGCAGAATCGCCACGATCCGCAGTCCTTCCGCGGGCGATACGGCCCAACCGAGAATTCGCCAGAAAGATTGATCCGGCTTCGGGTTCCGGCTAGATTGTGGGGTACTTGCCTGCCCCTCCTCCTGCCCCACACTCCCGCCTTATGGATACGCTGCGCAAGACTGCCGTTTCGCTGCTCGCGTGTCTGGTCGCGCTCGTCTGTGTCGACCACACCCGGGCTGTCGAGAATGTAGCGGCCACCAATGGCGCCGGGCGACTCACGTTCGAGCTCGACGTCATGCCGGTCCTCACGGCCGCCGGTTGCAACGCGGGGGCCTGCCACGGCAAAGCACGCGGACAGAACGGCTTTCAACTGTCGCTGTTGGGCTTCGACCCCGACTTCGACTACGCCGCCATCGCGCTCGAGGCCCGTGGTCGACGGGTCTTTCCCGCTTCGCCCGAGAAGAGCCTGCTCCTGGAGAAGGCCACCATGGCGGTCTCGCATGGTGGCGGACGGCGGCTCGATCCGGCCGGCCCGCAGTACGATGTGATCCGCCGTTGGATCACGCTGGGCATGCCGCGCAGCACGCCCGCCGATCCCACGCTCGAAGCCATTTCGCTCGACCCGCCCGAGCGACTGCTCGAAGCGGGACAGGAGCAACCTCTCACCGTTACGGCGAAGTATTCCGATGGTTCGACGCGCGTCGTGACCGGGGTCACCGCCTTTCAGTCGAACGAACCGGCGGTGGTGTCGGTCGACGAGGCCGGCGTCGTACGCGCCGGGCAGCTTGCCGGCGAGGCCACGATCATGGCCCGTTACATGAACAACATCGCCACGTGGAACACGGCGATTCCCCTGGCGGGCTCGGTCGATGCGGCGGTCTACGCCGCGCTGCCGCGCGACAACCCGATCGACGACCTGGTCTGGCAGAAGCTGGAACAATTGCGCATCACGCCGAGTGCCGTCTGCGACGATGGCACGTTCCTGCGCCGGGCGCATCTCGACCTCATCGGCCGTCTGCCCACGGCGGACGAGGTGCGAGCGTTCCTGGCCGATCCTTCGCCCGATAAACGCGCGCGGCAGATCGACACCTTGCTCGAGCGGCCGGAATACGCCGACCATTGGGCCAACAAGTGGATGGATCTCTTGCGGCCGAATCCCTACCGCGTGGGGATCAAGGCCACGCTGAGCCTCGATAACTGGATCCGCGACGCCTTCCGCCGCAACCTGCCCTACGACCAGATGGTGCATGGCATCGTCACGGCGCAGGGGAGCACGTGGCGCAATGGCGCCGTCACCGTCTTTCGCGATCGCCGCGAGCCGGACGAAATCGTGACGATGGTGAGCCAGCTTTTTCTGGGGGTGCGGCTCGATTGCGCGAAGTGCCATCACCACCCCTTCGAAGTCTGGGGACAAGATGACTTCTACGGCCTGGCCGCTTACTTCTCGCGACTCGGGCGCAAGGGGACCGGCCTGTCGCCGCCAATTTCTGGCGGCGAGGAGATCGTCTTCACCGCCCCCAGCGGCAAGGTGACGCACCCGATCACCGGCGCCGTGCTGCCGCCCAAGCCCCTGTTCGGCACGACGCGCGAGGCGACGCCCGAGGAAGACCCCCGCGAGATCCTCTTCGAGTGGATGGTGGCGGACGAACAGGGCTACTTTGCCCAGGTCGCGGCGAACCGCCTCTGGGCGCATCTGATGGGACGCGGCATCGTCGATCCGGTCGATGATCTTCGCGCCACCAACCCACCCAGCAACGCGCCGCTGCTCGAGGCGCTGGCCAAGGCACTGCGCGACGCGAACTACGACCAGAAGCAGCTTATTCGCACGATCGCCAATTCGCGGGTCTATCAACTCGATTCGCTCCCCAGCGAACGAAATTCCTCCGATACGCGCAACTACTCGCGCTACTATCGCCAGCGTCTGCGGGCCGAGACCTTGCTCGACGCCGTGTGCGACGTGACGGGGGTGCCCGAGTCGTTCAGCGGCGTGCCGGCGGGCTCGCGTTCGGTCGAAATCTGGACGAATCGCGTCGACTCGCTCTTCCTCGACGCGTTCGGACGTCCCGATGCCAACCAGGATCCTCCGTGCGAGCGTCAGGCCGATTCGACCGTCGTGCAGACGCTGCACCTGATGAACGCCCCGCGCATTCACGAGAAGGTGACGAGCGACAACGGCCGCGCCGCGAAGCTGGCGGCCAGCGACCTGCCTGCGGACCAGATCGTCGAAGAGCTCTACCTGGCGATTTACTCGCGGCTGCCGAGCGATGAAGAGCGCGCAGCGACCGTGTCTCTCTTCGGCGATAGCTCCGAATCGCGACGCCGAGCGACGGAAGATTTGATGTGGGCCCTGCTCAATACGCCCGAGTTCCTGTTCAAGGACTAGGAGAAACCGTTCATGCGAGTACGCAAGAACTGCGAAGGAATGTCTCGCCGCGACTGCTTGCAGTTGGGGTTGGGCATGTTGGGTGGCGCGGGGTTCGTCGACCTGTTGCGTCTGCGCGGCATGGCGAACGAAACGTCGTCGAGCATCACGACGCGACGACCGACGAGCTGCATCCTGATCTGGATGGACGGCGGACCTTCGCACTTCGAGACCTTCGATCCCAAGCCCGAGGCCCCCGTCGAAATCCGCGGTGAATTGGGCACCGTGGCCACGCGCATCCCAGGCGTCCATTTCTCCGAGCACCTGCCGAAGCTGGCGGCCATGTCGGACAAGATCGCCGTCGTACGATCGGTGCAGCACAACCAGGGGAATCACGGCGCGGGCAACCACTACATGATGACCGGCGCGCCGCCGCGCATTCCGGTCGGTTGCGGCGCGTTCGTTAGCTTCCATCCCAGCATGGGCTCGGTCACGGCCCACCAGCGTGGCGCCCCGGGAGGGCTGCCGGCATACTTCTCGATGCCGTCGATGTCCCGTTCCGGCGGACCAAACTTTCTCGGCGCCAAGTATGCCCCTTTCGTCGTCGGGGGTGATCCCAACGACAAGGGCTTCCGCGTGCGCGACGTGGCCTTGCCAGAAGGGCTGACCGACGATCGCTTCCTCGGCCGCCGCGACTTGCGCGGCATGGTCGACCGCTTCGTCCGCATCACGGATGAAGCGGCTGCCGATCCCGCCGTCGCCCTCGACGAATACTACCGCCAGGGCTACGACCTGGTGACCAGCCCGGAGGCTCAACGCGCGTTCGACATCAGCCAGGAATCGGATGCCACGCGCGATGCCTACGGCCGCCATTCGCTGGGTCAGCGGGCGCTGCTCGCGCGGCGGCTGGTCGAGGCGGGCGTCCCCTTCATCACGCTCTACGACGGCGGTTGGGATCATCACAGCGAGATCTTCCCGGCGATGCGCAAGCGTCTGCCACAGTTCGAAGGGGCCATCGCGGCGCTCATCAACGATCTCGACGACCGCGGACTGCTCGACACGACGATGGTCATCGCCCTGGGCGAATTCGGCCGCACGCCGAAGATCTCGACCCTGGCCGATCGCAGTTCGCCGGGGCGCGATCACTGGGCCAACGCCATGTCGATCCTGTTCGCCGGTTGCGGTACGCCCGGCGGGCAAGTCGTGGGCGCTACGGACCGCAAGGGCTACGCCGCCTGCGAGCGGATTCTTTCGCCCGAAAACTTCGTTTCGACCGTGTATCTCAAGCTGGGAATCGATCCCGACAAGATGCTCTACACGCCGCAAGGACGCCCAGCGCACCTGGTGAGCGATCCGACACCGATCGCCGAGCTGATGGGTTAGAGGTTCCCTGTGGCTGGTTTGTCGTCGAGAACCTGGTGGCTCCTGATCGCGCTGGCGGTCGGACAAGGGCTTTCTTCACGCGCGCTGCTTGCGGCTCCTGAGGTGCGTTACTTCTTTCCCCCCGGCGTGCAGCGTGGGCAGAACGTCGAAACGACCGCGACGGGCAAGTTCGAGGTCTGGCCCGTTCGCGTCTGGATCGATCGCCCCGGCCTGGAAGTCACGCCGCTCGAAAAGAACGGCCAGTTCGCCGTCCGCGCAGCGGCAGACGCGCGGCCGGGTACCTACTGGATTCGCCTCTACGACGAAACCGGCTCGGGCGTGCCGCGCCCCTTGATCGTCGGCACCGTGCCCGAGGTGACCGAGGTCGAGCCGAACGACAAGCACGAAGCGGCGCAACCGCTGGGCGATGCCGCGGCCGCGACGAATACGCTGCTGGTCAATGCCCAGCTCAACAAGGGTGGCGATGTCGATCTCTTTGCGATTCCGGCCAAGGCGGGGCAATGGCTCGTCGCCGATCTCGACGCGCAATCGCCACTCGATTCGCCCATGGACGCGGTGCTGCAGATCGTCTCTGCCGACGGCTTCGTACAAGCGCAGAACGAAGATCATCTGGGACTCGATCCGCGGCTGGCTTTTCAAGTGCCGCGCGATGGCATCTGGCACGTGCGCGTGTTCGGCTTTCCGTCAACGCCGAATAGCACGATCGGCTTCGATGGCGGCGGCGACCACCTGTATCGCCTGCTGCTGACAACCGGGCCCTATGTCGACGCGACGCGTCCGTTGGCGGTGTCGAGCACGGTTCCCGTCACGCTCGAGCCGCAGGGTTGGAATCTGCCCGCCAATCTGCCCCCCCTTGTCGCCACGCCCCACGAAGACTTCGAGCTGGATCTGGCCAGCGAAGTATTGACCGGCGCCTTGCGCGTGCCGGTCGTCGCGCACGAAAGCCTGTTGGAAGTGGAGCCCAGCTCGCTCGAAGCTCCGCAAACGGTGCCCCTGCCCGTCACGATCACAGGTCGTATCGATACCGTGGGAGAGAAAGACGTCTACGCGTTCGCGGTCGAGCAAGGCACGATCCTTTCGATCCATATCGAGAGCCGTGGGTTGGGATATGATCTCGATCCCGTGCTCGAGCTGCTCGACGCCGACGGCAAGGCACTTGCCACGGCCGACGACATCGGCGAGCTGCGCGACGCCGAACTGACCTACACGGCGACGGCGGCAGGCACGCTACGAGTCGTCGTCGCGGATCGCCATCGCGCTGCGGGCGAGCGTTTCGTCTACCGGCTGACGATCGAGCGGGCCCTGCCCGAGTTTCGGCTCAGCGTGGGCTCGCACGAGGTTGTCTTGGCCGCCGGAGCCACGGTGGAAGTACCCGTGACGATCGAGCGCCGCCACGGTTTCGCCGAGGCGATTGCCGTCACGGCCGATCAACTTCCGGCCGGCGTCACGGTCGAAGCGGCCACCTCGCAAGCCAGCGACGACTCGAAGGCCAAGGTAACGCTCAAGCTCACGGCCGCGGCAGACGCCCCCCTGGCAAGCCAGCCCATCCGCATCACGGGCCGCGTGGGAGAACAATCGCCCCAAGCGGCAACCATCACGGTGCCCGGGCATGCTGGGGCAAAACTCCACGACTTGTGGCTGACCGTCTCGAAGCCGGCGGCGAAGTAACCTCGGGCCGGTACTTGACGTTCCCCTGCCACACATGCCGGATGGGCTCCGTTCGACGTGCCGATTCCTACAAGGGCAGTCTGGCCTATAACGTCATCGGTGGCACCCCCGTCTACGACAGTGCCGGACTCGAAATGAGCGTCTCGCGCGAACCCGCCCACCACGGATCCTGTTGGCCCCACAATTGCATTTCCGGCAGCGTCTGACACCGCTCACGCTGTAGACGCGGCCGATTGTTGAGCCATAATCGCAGAAGCACGCTGTCCTGCCCGCGCACCCGACTCTATCGAACATCATTCATGGCTCAACCCGCACACGGCGATTGGCGTGATCCCCGGCCGACGTTCATGGCCACGTTGGGGCTCGCTCCTCCGTATACGCTCGAAGACGTCCACCAGGCGTATCGCGAGCAGGCCAAGCAGGCGCATCCCGATCGAGGCGGAACGGTCGAGGCCTTTCAAGCGCTGCACGAGGCCTTCGAGCAGGCCCAGGCATATCTCCAATTTCACGCCGATCGGCGGAACTGGATCGGCGCGCAGATGGAGCATTACCTGGCGCTCGGCAGCGCCGTCGACAGGCTCGCCGCGCTAGGCGCGGTCGTGACCACGATGAGCCAGGATTGGCTGAAGAGCTCGCTAGGGGATTTTGCTCAACTCGCGGAGACGGCCGTCTCCGTTCGCGCCGAGGGGGCTGCTCAGGGAGAGGCGATCATCGCGGCCATGCTCGAAGAGTATGTGGCCCTGCGCGAACTGCGAGCCATCGAACTACCGGGCTGCCAGATCTCGGACGAATCGGTCCTCAAGCTGGCCCGGTTTGGCCTGTTGAAACGTTTGGATCTGTCGCATACGCCGATCACGAATCAAGCGCTCGAAGTGGCCGACGAGTTGCCCGCCTTGCAAGAGATCGAACTCGACGGCACTTCGACGGGCTGGTGGGCGCGGCATCGCCTGCATGCCAGGTTGAAGCAACGCGCCGCCGAGGCGCCGCACGCGCCTCTCTAGCGAACTAGGCTCGCACGCAATCGAGCAGTATCGCCGGCGGACGCTCGAGAAAATCGGTCCAGTAATCGCTGCCCTCGCTCGCGGCCGGCGACAACGTGGGCGTGTGAAACTTCACCTCGCGGAACCCCGCCTCGAGGAACGCCGCTTCGTACGCTTCGAGCGGCAGGTAGTAGTTCTCGATGCCGAACGACGTGTCGTCGAGCAGGATGGTCCACTCGATCGGCGCTCCTTCGTAGACGCGATCTTCGACCTGAATGGTAAAGCCGTATTTTGTGTAGTCGGGCACCGCAAAGTGGTACAGTCCGGGATTCGTCGTCAGCGTGACGAAACGTCCGCCGGGACGAAGCCTGCGCGCCAGGCCCTGGCACATCCGCGCCAGCTCGGCCCGATCGTGCGCGTAAACGAGCAGCCAGGCGGAGACCGCCAGGTCGAAATCCTGCTGCACCCCGAGATCGCGGGCATCTTCGACACGATAGTCGATCCCGAACGGGCGAATGGCTTCCTCGGCACAGGCCAGTTCGATCATGCGCTCGGAAATGTCGACTCCTAACACTTCGGCCGCGCCTTGCTGGCGCAGCTTGCGAGTAAAAAAACCCTCGCCGCAGGCGACATCGACCACGCGTTTGCCCGACAGATCGCCAACCAGATTCATCAACGAATAGGTCTCGACGGCGTCGCGCCACGGCTGTTCCTTGGCGCGTTTGTACAGGGCAGCGATCGTGTTGTAATCGGTTTCCATGCGGGTCTCCCTTCGTCTTACGCCCAAGCCAGCGGCTGAGTTCGCTCCGGCGCGGCGGTGATCAGCGAGGAACATCCTCGATCGGGTCGAGACGGCCGTAGGTCCGGCTCAAGACATAGAGCGTCACGATCGCCAGGAGCGTCGGTCCGGCCACCATTCCGGCCGCGAAGACGCTGAACGCGCTCCACGCGGTTCCGGTCGAAGCTGCGCAAGCGTTGGCAATCGCGGCCGCCGCGAAGCCCCAGGCCGAGATCACGGCCAGGCCGATCGAGAATAACAGGCCTTTGCCCGTGAAGGTCAACATCGTGCGGAGAAAAATCTCCAGCCCTTCCTGCTGCAAACGATGCGGGTAGAGCAGGAAGATGAGGTTGTCGAGCGCAAAGACCATCACATTGAGCGGCACCATCACGACCATCGACAAGGGTAAATAGTACCACGGCAGCTCGCGCGCGAAGATTGCCAACCCCAGCACTCCCAGTTGGTACAGGCTGGCGATCGCCACGGGCGCGGCGATCTGCCCGATGGCCGCCGCGCAGGGCGAGATGGGCAGGCACTTGAAGGTGGCCAGGTGATCGAGATCGCGACGAAAATCGAACCGCAGCGCCGTGGGCAACAACAGGAACGTATAGAAGGCCATCGTGCCGATCGTAAAGACCAGCGCAAGGTAAGGATTCTTGATGACAAAGCAGGGGGCGCTGGCCAACACGGCCGGGGCGATCATCGCCGTGAGCAGGCTCCCCCACTGGCGTCCCGCGCCCACCAATTGGCGCCACGCCATCGCGCCCGCTCCGGCGAGATGGGGCACGTAGGGAAATCCCATCCAACTGCTCGGGTGCCGCGTGTGCTGCTGGTTTTTTGCCGAGTCCACTTGTGCGGGGCGCTGATTCCGATAGTCGCGACGCTGACGGCGTGCCACCGCCAGTACCGTGAGGGCATGCAGACCGATCACCCCGCAGGCAAAGATCAGCACCAGGGTGGCCGCGAATGCCGCCAGGACGAGATGAGCCGAGGTGAGCCGATCGGCAAGGATCAGGTGGATAAACGGCTGAAAGGGGAGCGTCGCGTAACCAAGTCCCGAGGCATTGACCTGCACCAGGATATCGACGAGCCGCGCGAGCAACCCGTCGCCGACGTTGATCTCACCGCGGAACGTATCGAGTTGGATCACCGCCTGTCCCAACTCGAAACCGGCCGCAATGAGGCCCGTCACCACCAGTGCGCGGTAAATCAGAAAGGCGCCGCGTCCCATGCCCCACGTGGCGATCTCGATCGCCATGCGCAGCACTTCGAGCAGCAGCATCACCAGCGTCAACCCGATCAAGCCGAGCGTGACACTGTGGAGATCGGGCAGCAGCAAGACGGTAAACAAGGCCGCCTTGAGCACCGTGGTCACGGTGACCGAAGCGAGTTGATACGTCACCAGATCGCGCGAGCGGAGGGGCATCGCGTCGAGCAGTTCGCGCTCGGCCGGGGTCCAGTCGAAGGGACTTTCGGCGCGAAAGAATGCCGCCTTCGCAAAATGCCACGCGGCGTACATCAACAGCCCCAGCGACAGCATCGCCCGGAGCGTGGTGGGGCCGGCCGGATCGCGCAGCCAGACCGTCATCGCGGCATTGCCCAGCCAGACGACCGCCAGCACGCAGGCAAGTGCCGACAGGATCAACCGCCGCGGCTGGCAAAAACGTCGCGCGATGCGCCGCGCACGCCCCTGGCTCTGCAAGCGCAGTAGATCGAACATCGCCGGGTGAGCGATCGCCGCCATCAGGAAGTCGCCGCGAAAAAGATATCTTCGAGACTCGCCTCCGCGTCGACCGTGTCGAAGCTGGCACGCAGATCGCCGATCGGTCCGCAGAAACGCTGCACGCCCCCGGAAAGGATCAGCACGTGCGTACAAAGATCTTCGACCATGGCCAGCAGGTGCGAGCTGATCATCACCGCGGCGCCGGCGGCGGCCCGGGCTTCGAGCGATCGCTTGAAGACGCGGATGCCGTGCGGATCGAGCCCCGTCAGCGGCTCGTCGAACAAGAGAGCGCGTGGATCGTGCAGATAGGCGCAGCACACCGCCAGTTTCTGACGCATCCCGCGCGAGAGATTGCTGGCCGAGGTACGGGCCTTCGCAGCGAGCTCGAACTCTGCGAGCAGATGGGCGGCCTTCTGCCGGGCATTGCTCACGCGATACACGCTGCCATAGAAGGCCAGATGCTCTTCGACCGTGAGATCGTGAAACAGGGGCGGATCGTCGGGCACGAAGGCGAGCTCGCGCTTGGCCGCGAGCGCGTCCTCGACCAGATCGTGACCCGCTACCGACAACTGCCCGCGGCTAGCGGGAATGATGCCCGCGAGGGCCCGCATCGTCGTGGTCTTGCCGGCGCCGTTGGGCCCGATGATACCCAGCACCTCCCCCGGCTCGACGCGAAAAGAGATGCCGCGCACGGCGACGTGATCGGCGTAGGCCTTGTGAAAGTCGACGACGTCGATCACGCGCGGTTCCTTAGGTGAAGCTGGGGGCCATGCAAGTCTATGGCATGGCCGGCCCCGAGCGCGTTAACTCCCGCCGTCGCTGGAGTTTCGACCAGGTGGAACCAGCGCCACCAGGAGCCGGCGGCAACGATCGTAGCGATTCTCGTAGCGCCGCCCCCCCGAGCGGAGCAGGCTGGCGCGCGTCGCATCGATCACAGGGGCGAGTTGCCGCCCCCCGTCTCGTTCACCACCAACTGAATGAAATGCAGCTTGCGCACCACGGGACGCGACATGACAAAGGGGTAGAAGTCGTGCTGTCCCATGCTGCGGGCGAGTTCGTTGAGCACGGTCGTCAACTGGACCCAGGAGTTGATCAGCAGGATGACGCGCTTCGCGTCGGGCGAATCGGGATCGTAGAGGTCCTCGGGCGTGAAGGGCTCGACCGTCGTCTCCACGTTTTCGCCCCGCAGGCCGAAGCCCAGCGCCGTGTCGAGGCTATCGACCACGTGCAGGTAGTGGGCCCAACTTTCGGCCCAGTCTTCCCACGGATGCGACGAGGCATACGTGCTGATGTACTGGTTCGCCCAGTCGGCAGGCGCGCCGTGATCGTAGTGGCGTTGGAGCGCCTCGGCGTAATCCTGCCGTTCGTCGCCGAACAACTCGCGGAACTTCTCGTGCCAGTGCGTATCGGCGATCAGCCGATCCCAGTAGTAGTGTCCGATCTCGTGGCGGAAGTGCCCGAGCAAGGTGCGATACGGCTCGTGCAACTGGTTGCGGATCTTCTCTCGTTTCGAGTCGTCGGCCTCCTCGATATTCAACGTGATAAGGCCATTCGCGTGTCCGGTCAACACGCGAGGTCCCTCCTCGGGCGAGCGCAGCAGGTCGAACATCACGCCGCGCTCCGTGTCTTCGCTGACCTTCGACTGGACCGGCAAGCCGAGCGTGAGCAGTTGCGACACCAAGCGGCGTTTGGCATTCTCGATCAGCCGCCACCAGAGGCAATTCTGCTCGTCGTCGAGTTGCGGGATCGTTTGATTCAAGCGGCACGAACGACAGAGCGGCTCTTCGTCATCGGCCGGCACGAGCCAATTGCATCCAGCAGGCGACTCGAAGTTGTCACACTGGCGCCAGAGAGATGTATCCTCGGTCTGACCGAACAGCTTCCAGGTACCCGGCGTGGGGCCCGGCTCGATCGCGCGCACGAGCGCCGAATCGGGCTCGTAGCCCAACACCGTATTGCAACCCAGGCACAGGCTGTTGCGAAAGAAAACCGGCCGCTCGCACTGGCAACGATAAGAGTACCCGCGCCCGGTTGGTTCTTCCGGTCGCCAGACCTCGACCAGGCGTTTCGTGATGGACTCGAAAATGTTGCGCATGCGGTACTCCGTGATCGGCCGAAAAGCGGCCCGTTCTATTTCTCGAACTGCCCACACACTGACAAGGACGAAAGAAGTCGAGCGGAACGCCGGCTCGTGCCACCATCCGGGCCGCCACCGGCAGAAACCTGCGCGAAGAACTCGCGCGGCGTCATGCGCTCGTTACAAAAAGTGCATCGGTTAGGCGAGCAATTCCTTGATCAACTCGCGGCGCTCGAGAATATAGCGCGGGCGGCCGGAGAGATCGTTGAAGGTCTGCTCGGGATCGATGCCCAAGTGGCGATAGACCATCGCCAGCACGTGCTCGGGCCGATAGGGGCTCGATTGCGGGATCTCTCCCTTGCGATTCGAGCTGCCGATCACTTGCCCCATCTTCAGCCCGCCCCCCGCGACGAGTACGCTCATGACCGAGCCCCAGTGGTCGCGGCCGGCGGTCTTGTTGACGCGCGGCGTGCGGCCGAATTCGCCCATGGCAACGACGAGCACCTCCTGGTCGAGCCCGCTAGCTTGCAGATCTTTGACCAGCGCGGCGACACCGCGGTCGAGCGCCGGCGCCTTTCCCAGGATGCGATCTTTGATCTTCGTGTGGTCGTCCCAGCTGCCGACGCGCACGGTGACGAAGCCCACCCCCGACTCGACCAGCCGGCGAGCCAGCAGCAGACTCTGCCCCGTGGTCGTGCGGCCGTAGCGGTCGCGGGCCTTGTCCTTTTCGCGCTCGATGGCAAAGGCCTCGCGGGCGCGGTCCCCAGTCACCAATTCGAAGGCCTGCGACGTGAAGTTATCCATCGCGCCACTGACGCCGCGGTTATCGACCACGCGACGCGACGAATCGAGCGCCGCCAGGAGCGTGCGGCGCGACTCGAGGCGATCGAGACTCAGCGTCTTCACCAGCGACAGGTTATTGACGCGAAAGTTCGCCTTGTTGGGATCCCCACCGGTCTCGAAGGCGTTGAAGCCCTTGCCCAGGTAGGCCGCCGCGCCCGAGCGCATCATATTCGGCACCGCGACATAGGCGGGCACGCCCGAAACATTGGCACCACGCAACCGCGCCGCCACGGCACCAATGCACGGCATCTCGTTCTCACGGTTCTGGCGATCGCGCAGGTAATAGCCCGTCTGCACCAGGTGGGCCGAC
Source organism: Pirellulales bacterium (assembly GCA_019636335.1). Classification (NCBI taxonomy): domain Bacteria; kingdom Pseudomonadati; phylum Planctomycetota; class Planctomycetia; order Pirellulales; species Pirellulales bacterium. The sequence continues at coordinate 85,618 of JAHBXR010000011.1, read as the reverse complement.
GTTTCGTGGCTCGACGATTCGTGCTGGACCGAACGGATGATCGCCAGGCGATCGGCAATCTTCGCCTGCTCGGTCATGCATTCGCTGAAGCGCACACCAGGAAGTTTGGTGGCCACACTGCCCAGCGGACCGCGATACTCGCGCGGGGCCGTGGGCTTGGGATCGTACGTTTCGAAGTGGCTCGGACCGCCGGCCAGCTCGATGTAGATCACCGAGGTGCGTCGTACTTCGCGCCCTTCGGCCGCCGCAGTGGCACGAGCGCGCAACAAGCCGGGAAGCGTCAGCCCGCCCAAACCCAGCGCGCCCACCTTCAGCAGATCGCGCCGCGAAACCCCATCGCAGAACTCGTGACGGCAGCCGATGAAATCGAGCATGGCAGGTGACCCTGAGCTTCGCGAAGCAGGCAATGAAACCAGCAAAGCAACGTAACCGGGGTAAATCGTTCCCTAGTCTATGTCGGCCATAATTGGGGGGTCAATCGAGAAGCCATTTTTGTCGGCGGTTCGTCGTGGGGCGCTCGGCGATACCCGCATTTATACGGAAGCGATCACCGGCACCAACCACTCACCAGAAAACACGTTAAGTGCCCAGGACCGGGATATTTCACCAGAGCCATCGTACGTCTGGTGCCGTGCTTCGTTTGGCGCGCCATGGGCGGCGAACGCTTCGGAGAATAATCATTCGATGGTTCCTCTTCGGTCGAGGTTGCCCCCACCTGGGGGCAGTCGCTATAAGGGCGCCCCTCTCGTTCTGTCGATGAACGTCGCTGCTAGCAAGAGGTGCCATCATGCGACAGCTTGCACGCCAATTTTTGCTCCTGCTCGGCCTGCTCGTCTGCCTGTCTCCGATCTCCGATGCCGAGGAAGAATCGACCGCCGCGGTGAACGTGCTGGTCACCGGCGATCAATACACCATCCGCGTCGAGCGTAACGGGACGAGCGAAAGCTATACCGGCGTGCTCGTGCAGGTGCGCCCCGACTGGATCGTGTTGCAACGGGAAGAGGCCGGACGCCACGAAGGGGTCCCGATGTCGCAGCGTCCCTTCTTCCATCGTACGTTCAAGAACGTCGGCATCGGCCGCGAAGAGAGCATCGTCTGGCTGCCGCGCGAGGCGGCCACAATCGTGCAGCGAGTGAGGCCGCACGAGCAAACACCGCTGCGCCACGTCACCGATCGCGAGCCGCCCGCCGAGCAATTCTGCCACGTCGACTACGCCGAGGGAGGCGAACTGAAGCTGCTCAAAGGGACCCTGACGCACGACGACGGCACCGACCTGCGCATCGTCAGCGAGTCGCTGGTGCCCGAGCAGAAACGCATGCCCCTGCTGGGCGATATCCCGCTCGTGGGGCGAGCCTTTCAGCGACAGATCTTCGTGCCCCAGCACCGCGAGCAGAAGCTGGCTCGCGAGGATGTGCTGGCCGTGCGCGTCAAAGCCGAGTAGCTCTTCCAGTGCTTCCTTCGCGCTCTTGGCGTCTTCGCGGTAATCAAAAACATTTACCGCGAAGACGCCAAGAGCGCGAAGGTTCTACCCCTTCTTCATCCACGTTCGTTCGATGAACGTGGTGTCCACGCGGGCCTCGTGGAAGGCGGAGTGCTGTAGGATCTCCTGCTGGATGGGCACCGTCGTGCGGATGCCTTCGATGCGCAGTTCGGCCAGCGCCCGCAGCATGCTGTCGATCGCCTCTTCCCGGGTGGGCTGATGGACGATCAGCTTGCCGATCATCGAATCGTAGTAGGGTGAGACGGTGTAGCCGGCGTAGGCGTGCGAATCGAAACGGACCCCCAGCCCCCCCGGCACGTACATCCGCTCGATGCGTCCCGGCGAGGGGCGGAAATTGGCCGCGGGATCTTCGGCATTGATGCGGCACTCGAGCGCGCAGCCCCTGTGCTGGATCTGCTCCTGCGTGAAGGGAAGGGGCTCGCCCGCCGCGATGCGGATCTGCGACTTGATCAGATCGATGCCCGTCACCATCTCGGTCACGGGGTGCTCGACCTGGATGCGAGCATTCACTTCGATAAAATAGAAGTTGCCGTTCCGATCGACGATGAACTCGACCGTGGCGGCATTCCAGTATTCGGCGGTGCGGATCAGCCGCACGGCGGCGGCGCAGATCGACTCGCGCACGCTTTGCTCGAGGGCCGGCGCGGGACTCTCCTCGATCAGCTTCTGGTGGCGACGCTGCATCGTGCAGTCGCGTTCCCAGAGGTGTACGACGTTGCCGTGTTTGTCGGCCAGGATCTGCACTTCGACGTGGCGCGGGTGCTCGATGTACTTTTCGAGATAAACGGCCGGGTTGCCGAAGGCGGCCTCGGCCTCGGTCTGTGCCTGCTGCAGCGCGGACTTCAGCGCCAGATCGTTCGCGGCCACGCGCATGCCGCGACCGCCACCGCCAGCCGAGGCCTTGATGAGCACGGGAAAACCGATCTCGTGCGCCACTTCGACCGCTTCGGCCTCGTGCGTGATGAGACCGGGGCTTCCCGGCACCAGCGGCACGCCCGCCTCGCGCGCCATGCGCCGGGCCTGGTTCTTATCGCCCAGTTGAGCCATCGCCTCGGGTGAAGGACCGATGAAGTCGATGTTGCAACTGCGGCACACCTCGGCAAAGTGGGCATTCTCGGAGAGAAACCCATAGCCGGGATGAATCGCCTGCACGTTGCCGATTTCGGCGGCGCTGATGACGCGGTCGATCTTAAGGTAGCTGTCCGCACTGCGGGGTGGACCGAGGCAATAGGCCTCGTCGGCCAGCTCGAGGTACTGGGCGCCGCGGTCGGCCTCGCTATAGACGGCCACCGTTTCGACGCCCAGCTCGCGGCAGGCGCGGATGATTCGCAGCGCGATTTCGCCGCGGTTGGCAATCAGAATTCGCTTGAACATGGGCCAAACCCGGGTAACTGGCGACCGTGCGCAGGGCCTAGCGCCGGGTGTCGACCTTGAACAATGGCTGGCCGTACTCGACCGGCTCGCCATTCTCGACCAGCACCGCGGCAATGCGGCCCGAGACCCCGGCCGGAATCTCGTTGAAAACCTTCATCGCCTCGATGATGCAGACGGTCGACTCGGGACCGATATGATCGCCGACTTTGACGTAGGCGGGCGAGTCGGGGCTGCTGCTGGTGTAGAAGGTGCCCACCATCGGGCTCTTCACCACCGCCAACTGCTCGTCGGCGGCGGCAGCCGGCGCCGCGGGGGGGGCACTCGACGGAGAAGCCGCCGCAGGCGTGGCGGCAACCGGCGGTGCAAAGGAAACGCCGCCAGCGGGTACCAGCAGGCCGTGGTTCTTCCGCAGGCGGACCCGAACTTCACCCTGGCGTAGATCGATCTCGCTCAGGTCGTGCTCGTTCATGAGCTCGACCAGGCGGCGAATCTTACGCAAATCGAAGGTGTCGCCCGACGCGGGGGGCGGACTGGCCATGCAATCACTCCGCAGGTGAAACGCTCGCTGGCGAACCCCCGTGGGTGAGTCCGCCTCTCTCGATGCTCGGCGCGACGACACCCGCCGCGCCCGACGTTACCCGACCACCATGTCGGGCAGTTCCTTGGCGACGCTGGTGAGAACCTCGTGCCCCGTCTTCGTCACCAGGACGTCGTCTTCGATCCGCACACCGCCCCACCCGGGCAAATAGATGCCGGGCTCGACGGTGACCACCATGCCGGGCTTCAGCACGGTTTGGTTGTTTCGACCCAGGCGCGGTCCCTCGTGGATATCCAGCCCGATACCGTGTCCGAGTCCGTGTCCGAACTTCGAGCCGAAGCCGGCCTTCGCGATCACATCGCGAGCGGCGGCGTCGACCTCGTGACAGGTGGCGCCCGGCCGGATGGCCGCGATCCCCGCAAGCTGCGATTTTAACACAACCCCATACACCCGTTCAAGTTTGGGCGAGATTTTACCGGTCACCAAAACACGCGTCAAGTCGCTCTTGTAGAGCTTGCCGTTCGCTCCCCAGTCGACCAGAACAAAGTCGCTCTCGTTGATTTTCTGGTCGGTCGGGCGGGCATGAGGCAGCGCCGCGCGGGCCCCCACCGCGATAATCGGCGGAAAGCTCGCCCCCGTCGCTCCGAAGCGCCGCAGTTGATATTCGAGCTCGGTGCAGACTTCGCGCTCGGTCTGCTCGGGCCGCAGCGTCGCCCGCAACACGCCGAAGGCACGCTCGGCCTGATGAATGGCCTCGCGGATCAGCACGATCTCGTCCGCGTCCTTCACCTCGCGCATTTCCTCGACGACCCCTCTGGTCGAGACCAGCTCCGCCTTGGGGAGCGCCGCGGCCAGCGCCTCGGAAAGGGCCAACGTCATCGAGTCCGCCTCGACCGCGATCTTCGTGCCCCCCGTCGAGCCGGCCACTTTGGCCACGCCTGCCGTCATCGAGGTGCCGGGCTGACGAATCTCGAGCTCCAGCCCCGGGCATTCCTCTTCGAGCTGCGTCGTGTAACGAGGATCACTGATGAGCACATCGCGATCGCGCGTGAGCAGCAAGTAGCTGTCATCTCCGGTAAAACCGGAGAGGTAGGTCACATTCGCGAAATTGGTGACGAGCAGCGCATCGACTCCCAACTTCTTCAACTGCTTGCGCACGCGTTGTCGCCGCGCCGTGCTTTGAGCCGCCATGAAAAGTGCCTTGTGTGATGAAAGACGACCGCCTAGGCGCGGCCTCGCCGACGCGAATTTACGACATCCGCTCCCAGGGGGAAAGCGGTCTTGAGCATCGAGCCGGATTACGGCTCGCGCGGCTCCTCGCGAGCCTTTTTCTGCAATTCGTTCGCATGCGAACACCCCCACCTTTAGGGACTTGCGTCATTGGTCTAATCAGCGAACTTTTTCTAGACCGCGTGGAACCTCGAATTAGAATGGAGGCTTACGTCTACGCCGCAGGTGTGAAATTGAAGTGCGGCGAGCGTACCTGCCCGAGAAGAGAGCTGCACCTTGAGAAGAGCATCACGACACCACTTGCCCCATCCCACTCCGGTCCGGCGTACGAACCTTACCGGATTGATCCTCGAGCAACTGCGTCACTATGTCCTGACGCACGGCTTCACGGCGGAAGACCGCCTGCCGCCGGAGCGCGATCTGGCCGCGCGTTTGAGCGTAAGCCGACCATCGCTTCGCAATGCGTTGGACTGGCTGAGCGAGCGCGGCGCCCTGCGACGCGTGCAGGGGGGAGGCACATTCCTCCAGCCCAACTTTCTCGAAGTGCTGACCGAGGCCGGTCTCGGCGGCGCCAACCCCGAGCGAGACATCGCCGAGGTGATCGAGGCCCGCGTGCATCTCGAACCGATCCTGGCACGGCTGGCGGCCGAGCGAATCACCGCCGATCAGGCCACCGCGCTGCGGGCCGAGGTAGCGCAGGCCGCCGAGTTGCTCGAAGATGCCGCCGCTTGGCGCGACCACGATCTGCGTCTGCACGTGCGCATCGCCCGCCTGGCCGGCAACTCTATCCTGTGCGCCACGATCGAGGCCGTCTATGCCGACATCGTGCGCCTGTGGCGCGAGCACGCCGACGAGCTCGATCGCCGCGAGCTGCAGTCGGAACACGAAGCGATCGTCGACGCCATCGCGCACGGCGATGCCGACACCGCTGAGCAACGGATGCGCGAGCACCTTGAATCGTTGCACCGCGCCGCCAGTGGCCGTCAGCTTCGTGCCGTCAGCGCCTAGCCCGCCGTCCCTCGCACGCACGATTCAATAAGCCCCACGATGGCCCAGCGACGACGATTCGTCGCTGGGCCATTTTTTTTTGTGCGTGTTACGGGGCTGGAGAATCCCTACAACCGCACCTCACGGACAGATCCGGACGGCTCCCGGCTCCCCCGAACGGCGAAACGCCGGCTCCACGAGGGGATTTTCCCCCAGGCTGCCAGCGGAGACTTACGCTTCACTCCGGGCCTGCAAGAACGGATTTGTGAACTAGGCTTTGATAGCCCGTGGATTGTAGGGTCATCGCCCCCTCGAGGTGCCTGGCGTGGAAAAGCTCTATCACCATGTCGTCCGCTCGGTCGAACACTTCGACAAGCAAGATTGGATGTTCGTGATGATCGGCATCCTCGTACTGGGAGCGCTCTGCCTGCGCGGCTTTGGCTCGCGTTCGAACTACTAGGCTCGTTCCTGCTCCAACTTCGATCAGCTTCACCGGTGAGACGATGAACGAATTGTTTGGTTGGCTACCCCAATTGAACTTTACCGTGGCCCTGGCCGCGGTGGCGACGATCGGTTACATGGTCGGCCGGCGGCGCAAACGGCCTGATGAATCGATCGCGCTCAAGGCGCAGCGCGAGATCGAGCGTGCCCAATCGGTGGCGCGCGAACTGGAACGCATTGGCGCCGCGGTACGCAAGCATCTAGCGAAGCACCACGCGAGCGTGGCCCGCTTCAAGGAACGCGTGAACGATCTCACGGCGCACGAAGAAGCCGAAACCTGGAAGAAGTTGTGCGACGAAGCGGACGAGTTTCTCAAGCCGACCTTGCGTCTGGCCCATGAATTCGCCCAGGCCTACGACCAACTGCGCCAGCAGATGACGCACTTGATGGCCTTCACCGAAGTGCGCACCGATCCGTTGACCGGTGTCCGCAATCGCCGCGCGCTCGACGAAGTGCTGGCCGGCATGTTCGCCATGAAGACCCGTTACGACCAGTCGTTCTCGGTCGTGATTTTCGACATCGACCACTTCAAGCACATCAACGACGAGCAGGGTCATCTCACCGGCGACCGCGTGCTGCGGACGTTCGCCGCCATGCTGAGCGACAGCGTTCGCGAGACGGACGTCGTGGCCCGGTACGGCGGGGAAGAATTCGTCATCATCATGCCGCAGACCGAACTCGAAAATGCGGCGACCTTCTGCGAACGATTGCGCATGACCGTGGAACGCAATCTGATCGCCGATACCAAGGTCACCGTGAGCGGCGGAGTTGCCTCGGCCCACGACGGCGACGACGTGCAAAGCCTGCTCAACCGTGCCGACGAGGCGCTCTACCACGCCAAGGAATCGGGCCGGAACCGCGTCTTCCGTCACGACGGGACGCACATCGATCCGGTGCAAGACAACGTGCCGGTCTCCGCGGGGACCTGAGCGTCTCCGATCGTCGCGCTACACGACCGGCTCGCCGCGCCGGGTCAGCCGTTGCGCGATGCCCGCCGAGCAGGCCTCGATCTCGCGCCACCAGCGTTTCCACTCGCGGCGCTCGGCCGGGTCCTCCTGCACGCGGAAATAGGCGCGCAAAAAGCGCAGGCGGTCCTGCCTTGTCAGCCAGGGATGGGCCTGGCAACTGGCCGCCAGCCGCGCGAGATCGCGCATGCGCGTGGCCCGCGTGAGCCAGCGCCGAATACGCATGCCGTCGAGATCAATCAGGTAACAGTCGATGCGATCGTCGCGCTCGGCGGCCAGCAGGTTGCACCCTTTTAGATCGCGGTGCGAGATCCGCCACAAGTGCAGGCGCCCCACTAGCAGGCCCAGCCGCTGGGCAAGTTGTCTCGTACGTCGCCGGCGTTCGTGCGCGGGTCGCACGGCGAGGTCCCAGCCGTAGAGGTGCAGATTCGTGGCGCCGGCGATCCACTCAGTCAGCGTGTAGCCAGTGCGAGTCGAAGCGATGCCCCCGGTTTCGATCATCGCCAGCGGACGGGCCGTCGGAATCAACCGCGAGACGAGCGCCTGCCCACGATACCAGTTCACTCGCGCGCGCGTGCCCCGCACCAGCGCGAGCAGATTCTTCCACCACGCTTTCGGCCGGCATCGTTTGAGCGCCACGTGCGCGGCGCGGTTTGCCAGTTCGACGTTCGCCTCGACGACGACGCTGGTATGGCTCAGCTTGATCGGCCGCGTGACCTGGCCGCCGAGAAACTGCGCGGGATCGTCGAAGACGCGGCGCAGTTCCTCGGGCCTTAGGTCGCGCACCGCGTAAGCGCGGCCCGAGGTCAGCCGGGCATGATAATAATCGCGGTTCGCCTCCCAGGCCCGTTGGTCTCGCCCGCGGAAGATGCGGCGCGCATGGGAGTGCGCCGCGCGCAGGACCTCTTCGCCCGCTGCGCGAACATCTCGGCACGCCAACTCGGGACGGGCCGCCAGGTAGCGTCGCCAGAAACGCCAGCGTTCGCCAGGAGTCGCGTCCCCCAACAAGCCGGAGCAGAGCATCGCCAGGCTGGCACGCGTGCGACGCCAGTTGAGGGGCCCGCGCGCAAGCTCCACGCCCGGCACGTCGATGAGATAAAGGCCCTCATCGGCGAGCAGGATGTTGCCCGCGTGAAAATCATCGTGCCAGACGCCGGCGCGATGGGCGCGCGCCGTCAGGTCGGCCAGTCGATCGACGATCTGGCGTCGCTGCCGTGCGCGCGTGGCCGGGTCCAGACGAGGACAAATGTCGCGCAGCCAGGCGTCGAGCGCCACGGCATTGGCGATCGCCTCGCTGGCGAAGAAGTTGTCGGTGGCAAGGCCCGACTGTTTGGACTCTCCCCAGGCCACCGCGCGAATGGTCGGCACGCCGCGGCGGAGCATCTCGACCGACTTGTGCCATTCGCGCCGCGCGGCACTCGGCCGAAACAGAGACCGCACCCGTGCGCGCCAATCGGCACTGCGATAGTGCTTGACGAAGAGCGAGCCCTGGGGCCGATCGAGCCGATACACGACGCGATGCGGCCCCGACTTGACGACCGCCGCGCCGGGCAATTCGCCCCAATCCTTCGGCGGATTGTCGCGCAACTCGGCCACGACGTCGTCCCAACCGGGATCGACTTCCCAGCGTATCGCAGATTCGGCCCAGGCGTGGCTGGTCATCGGCAGGCGGGCTCCGTCCCGCAAGGGGCGTACAAGCTACTGACGCACGAGGTCAGAGAGAGTATCCATACCCTCGCCAGAAATGCCCGACAAGCCCAATCATCCCACTTTCGCAAGTCGCGACAGGCTGGGAGAGTTTTGGAATTTGCAAAGAAGACTTTGCCAGTTTAGTTCGCTTCCGTGCCAACACTCCTAACAACGTCTTCAGCTTCCGACTGCGTTAGTCCAAATGACTTGACGAATCCGATGACGCCCTCGCGATCTGGTAGAAATACTTTCCTATGATCCCGCGTAAGGGCATTGAATGGAACTACTTCGCCACCAACGATTCCACGATCTTTTTCGAACGTGAAACCAATCTTTCCTTGAGGAGACAAAGTAAGCCAAACTCGTGGTTCGCTTCCACCGGTCAGATTGCTGTGAAGGATTTCGACGAGTCCCCCGTGCTTCAAAAAATCGATGACAGAACTACGTGACAGGTTTTCTCGAACCAATTCATCTTCTGGCATCTCGAAAGCTACTTCTTCGGAACCACGCCTGAATCGTAGTCGCAACAACCGTCGCCCCCTGACGCCAAGTCCGCCTCGATCCTCAATGATCTGCGCCCAGATACGTTGCGATCCGTAGTCGAATGAAACCCAGTCACCGACATTCAGGCTTGAGGAAATACTTGGGGTGCTATGCATCTCTTATTCACCCCCGCGCTGCCAATGAACCCCGGGTCACCAACGGGAGCCCGGCCGGCGTGCCAGTGATCAATACTTCAGGGCTCACTTGCCGTGCAGTCATCAATTAAGCTCACAACCAAGGCGGCATCCCTGCCAGATGCGTTAAGTGCTGGCGCATTACCCCGTCCAAGGCCTTCGCTAAACCGTTGCACGACGAGCGCCATTGTTGAACTGTTCCTAGACGCAGACCACCGGTTGCAATTATAGCCCTGAAATCTTGGTGGACGATAGCATTTCGCCAGTCGTTTAACGCCAGTAAGTGATTACGGCGGCGGACATTTCTTTGATCCAGATAGTCCACTTCTTGCCAAAGATCGATTCCTAATCGCCCAAAGTCCGACCCAATGCTACCAGGCTGAGCGTTTCCGCGGTCGAGTTGCCGAGACCTGCCGAATTCATCCCGAACGATTACCTGCAGTCGCGAGGGGATCAGGGCTACAAGGTGATCGATGCACTCCGTATGAAGATCTCGACAAAAGCCTTGAAACTGCGAAGCAAGCAGTATCGCGTACGAATAGTTGAGTTGTTGGGTCGCATAGCGTCGCCCACGATCTGTGCCGCCAACCGCAACGTGTGCAGCAGTGATTTCGTCGAGCGCGGCTGACGCATCCGTGCGCCAACGCTGATAGGACGTGGATGCCATGATCTGCCCCCATACCAACAGCCCCTATAACTCTTCTTCGCTCACCGGCAGCTTCTCTCGGTAGTCATCGCCAAAACGGAGCCGGGCGGCGAAGCTCGTGACGTCGTCGGGATACTGGATGCCCAGGCGGCGCCAGAAGTCGGTGAAGACCCACAGGTCGGCCAGCTCGAAGCGGTCGTCCTCGAAAGCGCGCATCGGGCGGCTTTCGATCTCGGGCGATTGATGCACGAGATACGGCGCGATCGTTTCGGCCGGCTTGGACAACGCGGCGGCGATGGCCTCGGCATGACCTGCCCACTGCGCGCGCATGTTCGTCTTGTCGACTTCGCCTTCGGCGAAATAGTCGGGCACGCTGGCGAACCGATCGACGACGTGGCCGTTGTCCAACAGCACATGGGCCCAGTAGTCGCCATCGTAGACGTGTACCGTCGAAGCGACCGTCTTCAACTTGCGGCTCAGATGGCGGCAGAGCTCGACATCGTGAATGTTGAAGTAGCCCGGCCAGAGGGCCACGGTCCAGTCATCGACCGGTGAAAAGAGAAAGGCGTCGTTCCGCGATTCGAACTCGCCATGCGACTCATGTCGATCGACCGGCTGGCATTCGACACCATGCGAGGCGGCATAGAAAGCCGCCGCCTCGGAAAGAACCTGGACCGGTTGATGCCGGAACGCGGAAACGGCCAGAAAGAGCCCCATGGTTGGACCCTGATGCGCGAGGATCGAAAAGAAACGAATCGCCATTGTAAGCGACAGCGGCAGCCCAGCAAAAAAAGAGCCGGCCGAATTTGCCCGCGCCTGGCAGCCGGCATACACTGGCTCGGTGCGCTCGACACGGTCGTCCGTGGCTGGGGCGTCTACGCGGGACTCGATCCAAGCAGCAAGGGCCGAAGCAACCATGCGGTATCCACTTCCTAGGCGGCGCGGCGCGCAACTCTGGGCCTTGGTCGTGGCCTGTCTCGTGGGGAGTGCCGGCACGGTCCAGGCGCAAGACGCGAACCCCATCGATATCCGCGTCAAGCTGCGTGAGGGGGAACGCATCACCCTGCAGATCATCAACGAGCGCAGCCAGAATCTGCCCGGCCAGGCCCCCTCGAAAACGAAGTCGGCGGCCATCGCTTCGGCCCAGGTACAGAGCATCTCGCAAACCGACATGATCTTGCGCTGGGCGCGGACCGGCGGACGCATCCTCGAGCCGAATCCCCCCGACCTGTTTGCCGTACGCATGCTCGAGTTGGAAGAAACCAGCCCACTCGAGCTCGAGCTCTCGGCGGCGGGCATGGTGCTGGGGGTACGCAACTGGCGCGAGGTGCAGGCCGCCATGCAAACCCGCGTCGAGCAATTGATCAACGAGCTGGTGCGCGGGGGGGCCAAGCCCGAAGTCGCCGGCGCCCTGGGAAGCCGGGTCAAAGAAAGCATCTCGACCGAGGCGGGGGTCGATAAGTTGACGGCCGACGACGCGTATATCTACTTCGGGCTGTCGGGACGCACCGTGCAGCCGGGGGGGACCTCGGAATATGCGGGCGAACTGGTCAGTCCCTTTGGCGGCGATCGCGTGCCCGCCCCGATCGTGCTGACCGTCAAGGCCGACGACGCCGCGAAAGGCACGATCACGATTCGTAGCGAGCAAAAGGCCGACGAGGCCGAAGCCCGCCGTATGATGGTCGAATTCTTCAAGCGCAGTGCCAAAGAACAGGGCAAACCCTTCGACGAGGCCAAGCTGCCCAAAACGGTCGCCATCGCCACGGTTGCGGAGTATTTGATCGAGCTCGAAAGCGGGCTGCCGCTCAAGCTCGTCCACGGCCGCGAGGTCAACGTCGACGGCGTGGTGCAGGTCGACACGACCGCCATGCAGCGCGTGGCGAAGCAGTTGTAGGACGGCCCTTTGACGTCGACGCCATCGTACCCTCCGCACCACCATGCGCCGGCCTTCAACGGCCGCGCTTCTCGGCGAATGACATGATGCGTTCCACCTCGTAGCGGCTGCCAACCAAGAGCGGCGTCCGCTGGTGCAACGTCTCGGGCACGATCTCCATGATGCGTTGCCGGCCGTCGGTGGCCATACCGCCGGCCTGTTCGGCCAGGAAGGCAATGGGATTCGCCTCGTACAACAGCCGCAACTTGCCCTGTGCATAATGGGCCGTGGGGGGATAGAGGAAGATTCCCCCCTTGAGCAACGTGCGATGAAAGTCGGCCACCAGCGAACCGATGTAGCGCGAAGAATAAACCGTGCCGTCCTCGCCCGACTTGAGCCAGTGCAGAAAGCGGCGCACATATTCCGGAAAGCTGTCGGCGTTGGCCTCATTCACCGAGTAGAGGTTGCCGCGCTCGGGCATGCGGATGTTCGGATGGCTGAGCACGTAGGCGCCGATCAGCGGATCGAGCGTGAAGCCGTACACACCGTGCCCGGCCGTGTAGACCAGCATCGTCGACGAACCATAGAGCACGTAGCCGGCGGCCACTTGCTGGTACCCCGGCTGCAGCACGTCGGCCGCGGGGTCGGAGTTGACGTTCAAGTCGCGCCGCAGGATGGAGAAGATCGTCCCGACGCTGACGTTGAGATCGATGTTGCTCGAACCGTCGAGCGGATCGAACACGACGATGTATTCGCCTGCCTGCGGGTTCTGCAGCACGACGACCGGCGATTCGTTTTCTTCAGAGGCCAGGATGCCGACGTTGCCACGGTTGCCCAGGCAATGGAGCAGCGCATTGTTGGCAAAGACATCGAGTTGCTGCTGCACCTCGCCCTGCACGTTGACCTGGCCCGTACCGTGCAGCACGGCATTCAGGCCGAAACGCCTCACTTCGGCCGAGACCATCTTCGTCGCCAGCGTCAGCCCCGACAGCAACCACGAGAACTCGCCCGTCGCGTCCGGATGAAACTGACGCTGCTGGTCGAGAATGTGCTGGCCCACCGTCAACGGCTGAGAGGCGCGCTCGACGACGTCGCTCAGCGGAACCGTCGCTCGTTTTTCAGCAGGGGCAACAACCTTCGGCGAGGCAGTATCGGCCATGGAAATCCTCGACGGACGCTAAGAAAGTAAGCCTGCGCATCATACCGGGAAGCAAGAATCGCCGCGAGACAGTCGTGCCCGCGGATCGCCAAGCCGAAAAGTGACACGGACGACTAACGGACCAGCGGCGACTTATCGCCCTCTATGCTTTGGCCATGTCCCGGGCGTGGTAGCTCGACCGCACGAAGGGTCCGCTGGCGACCTGGGCAAACCCCATGCGGCGGGCCGCCTCGCCCAGCTCGTCGAACTCCTCGGGCGTTGCATAGCGCACCACCGGCAGATGCTGCGGCGAGGGCTGCAGATACTGCCCCAAGGTCAGCAGATCGCAGCCCGCGTCGCGCAGATCGGCCAGCGTGTCGAACAATTCGTCGCGCGTCTCGCCCAGCCCCAGCATGAGGCCGCTCTTCGTCTTCAAGCCGGGATCGCGCTCCTTCACGCGACGCAGCAGCCTCAGCGTCCAGCGATAATCCGATTTTCGTCCACGCACGGTGCGGTAGAGCCGCGGCACGGTCTCCGTGTTGTGATTGAACACCTCGGGGGCGGCGTCGATCACTCGGTCTAGCGCGGGCCGATTGTGCAGGAAGTCGGGCGTGAGCACCTCGACCGCGGCGCCGGTCTTTTCTCGCACGGCGAGCACGCACTGGTAGAAGTGCTCGGCGCCGCCGTCGGCGAGATCGTCGCGCGTGACCGACGTAATGACGACGTGCTTGAGCCCGAGCCGCAGGGCCGCTTCGGCGACACGTTCCGGCTCGTCCGCCTCGACCGCCTGCGTGCGTCCCTTGTCGACGGCGCAAAAGCCGCACGGGCGCGTGCAGACGTTCCCCAAAATCATGAACGTGGCAGTCTTTTGCGAGTAGCACTCCATGCGGTTGGGACAGCGCGCGTTGTCGCACACCGTCTCGAGCCGCAGTTCCTCGAGCAATCGCGCCGTGTAGTGATTCGCGTTTCCCAGCGGTACGTTGCGCTTGAGCCAGCGCGGCAGGCGCGAGGCAGGCTCGGCCGCCACTTCGCGCGGCGCGTCGATGATCGGCAACAAGGTCGTGTTATCCGACACGGCGAACGGCCTCGCGCGTGGGGGTCGCCGGGCGAGCCAGCCAGGGGTGCCCGGTGTAGAGATGAAATCGGGTAGCGCCCAAGGCGGTCGCCACATTGCGCACCAGCGATTCTCGCACCGTCGTCATGCGCAAGGGTCGCTGGCGTTCGGCCCCCAGCGAGCTCATGGGCAATCCCTCGCTCGCGTCGGCGACGATCGCACGATTCACCGACGGCAGCGCGTGGACGTTGACGAACAGCCCGTGGTAGCTGATCCAATGTTTCACGGCGGCGCCGAAGGCCGCCACCTGTCCGGCGCGGGCCCACACGCCGTGGCGATCGTCGTGCGTGCGAACGGGCACACCAAGTTCGCTGAGTGATGCCACCACTCCCACTTGTAATTGCGCCAGATAGTCCCCCACCGTCAGACCGCGTGCGGCCAGCGGCACGATGGGGTAGATGGCCAATTGACCCGGCCCGTGCAGCAGGCAACCGCCGCCACGGTTCACCCAGCGCAGTTCCAGCCGGCGGTGGACTAGCTCATCGTCACTCAATCGGATGTGGGCGCGCGAACCTTGCCGGCCGATCGTGATCAAGGGTTGGTGTTCGCACACGAGAAGCGTAATTTGCCCATCTCCCCGGTCGGCGGCCTCGTAGACCAGCCGCTGCTGGAGCGCAAGGCAGGCCTCGTACTCGAGCGGACCCAAGAGATGGGCCTCGAGCGAGGCGTCGTGCGCGTCGTGTGGCGAGGGAGACCGGAGCATGAGCTTTTCCTGACGGCGGCCGGCGTGCGAGGGGCGTTGCGACATCGACCCTCGAGCGAGAATCGACGGCTCGACCCGGCCTCGAAAAAGATGGGGTTCATCTTTCGGCCTCGCATCGGCTGCCAACGTGATTTACTCTAGCAGGAGCCACGCCCCGGACCAAGGTGAGTGAGGGCCGGTCGAAATGTCAGTTTTTCTCATCGCAGAATACTTCCGGGTGCCATGCCCTCACCGTACTCGGGGTGGGCATGCGTTCGAGTCGAGCAGCATGCGTCGCGACATTCTCATTTGCAGGGAGACCGAGCCACGGCCAAGTCGAATAAGAAAGCAGCGCCCGACCGCGAGCACGACAACGAGCGGTTGATTGCCCAGAATCGCAAGGCGCGCCACGAGTACGAGGTGATCGAGACCCTCGAGTGCGGCATCGTGCTCGTGGGGAGCGAAGTGAAGAGCCTGCGCACCGGCAAGATGTCGCTCGACGAGGCGTACGGCCGCATCAAGGAGGGCGAAGTCTGGCTGATGGGCTGCGACATTCCCGAGTACGTGCAGGCCAACCAATTCAATCACCAGCCCAAGCGTCCGCGCAAGCTGCTCTTGCACCGCCGCGAGATCAAACGTTTTGCCTCACGCGCGTATGAAAAAGGTCTCACGCTCGTCCCCCTGAAGATGTACTTCAAGGAGGGAAAAGCAAAAGTCCTGCTCGGCATCTGCAAGGGGCGCAAGCTGTACGACAAACGCGAGGTGATGAAGAAGAACGACGTCAAACGCGACATCGCCCGGGCGATGCGGCGGGGGTGAGAGGCATTGTACAAGCTGGGGGCCGCCATGCACCGGGAGCAATCTGCATCAGAGGCGCGGTATTCGTACTATCATCGCCAAGAGGAAAAACTCGATCACTACGTTGTCAATTCCATCCTTCCCACTCGTTGGCTCCAATTGGATTTTGTATTCAACGATCGACCAAGACGCTGGCTGCGCACAGTGAGGTATTCATCGCGGCCACCTATTGGGCAGGGTGTAGCTTCTCTACTCTCTTCCCGAAAGGTAGTGCGTGAAGTTATCGGAGCTTTTCGAACCGAATGCCAATTACTTGGAATTGTGTTAGATCCGGTCGAGCTCTCTTTTACCCAATCTGATATCAACTGCTACGAGCAATATGCACAAGCTGCTCGAGAACTCGCGCGTCACATTGCGTCAGGATCTGGTTTCTACGAGTGGACAATGTCCACTTTGGACAGCGCCACAGATTCTCAGTGAATTGCGTGATTGGATGCGTCTGGAGAAAATATTCGATTGGAATCACGGCTTGCGTGTGGTGTCAGAACTTCTTCCCAATTAGTTTTCTCCGGTGATTGAAGTCGCCGGAGTGGCACTGGCTTTGCCAGTGATTCTCGAGGCCCGGCGTCGATCACTTCGTGGGAAGTTGGGTTCGATATCTCTACCACCAACTTCCATTGCCCTGAGCTTGGATCGCCCCAGGAAACGTCTGCACGAATTCGTCGTTGCCCGAACCGCACTGGCAGAGCCAGTACCACCCAATTCTAGACCGAAGGCACTATTGGGGTCATCTGGTTTCGGTGAACCAAGAAGGTTCTTTGGCCGTAACAACAGCAATGCCGCCGCTCGGGTTGCGCGCCCGTAGTGATCGTGCCTCCCGCGACCGCGGTTGTCCGCAAAAGCTAACTCGCTAGACTGGAAACGCTTTCGTCGCCCGAAAGTCACACCTTACCTGGACGCTCCCTCCCCGCCTGCGCCATGCTGCACCTGCGAAATGTCCGCAAGTCGTTTGTCGAGCCCGATGGGTCGCGGCTGCCCATTCTCGACGTGGCCGACTTTCAGCTCGCCGCCGGCGAGCAGGTGGCCCTGGTCGGGCGCAGCGGATCGGGGAAGACCACCCTGCTGCACATCATCGCCGGCATCACGCGGGCCGACTCGGGCGAGGTATGCATCGACGGGCTCGATATCACGCGGCTCTCCGAACCGAGCCGCGACCGATTTCGCGCCGACAAGATCGGCTACGTCTTTCAAACGTTCAATCTGTTGGCCGGCTTCTCGGCCCTCGAGAACGTGCTGCTCGGCATGACCTTTTCGGGGCGCAAATCCGACCCGGCCCGGGCGCGGCAATTGCTCGAACAGGTCGGCCTCTCCCACCGGCTGTCGCACAAACCAACGATGCTCTCGGTGGGCGAACAGCAGCGCGTGGCCGTGGCCCGGGCGCTGGCGAACCGCCCCAAGCTGCTGCTGGCCGATGAGCCGACGGCCAACGTCGACGCGCGGCACCAGCAGCAGATCGTCGACTTGATCCGCAACTGCTGCCGCGAGCAGCAAGTCGCGCTGTTGATGGTCACGCACGCCGACCAGATCGCCGCGCAGTTCGAGCGCGTGGAACATCTCGAATCGTTCAATCAGGTGATGGTCGGCGCATGAGTCTCTGGAAAATCGCCTGGCGTACGGTCGAGCAGCGCCCGCTGGCCTCGATTCTGACCGGCTTCTCGATGGCGCTCGGCGTGGCGCTGGTCGTCTCGGTGCTCGTGATTCATGGCGCCGTGCGCGATTCATTTCAGCGCGCGGCGCAGGGCTACCACCTGATCGTCGGCGCGAAGGGGGGCCGCCTGCAACTGGTGATGAACACCGTGTTCCATCTCAGCCAGCCGATCGAGAACATCCCCTGGAGCTATTACAAGGAATTCACCGAGGGGAAGTTCAAGCCCTACACAGCGCTCGCCGTGCCCTACTGCCTGGGAGACAACTACAAGGGTTTTCGCGTTGTCGGCACCACCCCCGCGATGTTCGATCAGCTCGAATATGCCCCCGGCGAGAAGTACAGATTCTCGTCCGGCGAGAACTTCAAGGAGGATCAATTCTTCGAAGCGGTCGTCGGCTCGCTCGTCGCGCGCAAGACGGGCCTTCGGGTAGGCGACACGTTCAAACCGACGCACGGCATCTCGACCGACGAGAAGCAGGGCAAGGAGCACGATCCGTTCAAGGTCGTGGGCATTCTGGCGCCAACGGGCACACCCAACGATCGCGCCGTGTTCGTCAACCTCGAAGGTTTTCTGTTGCTCGAAGGGCACGCCAAGCCGGTCGAAGGGGAGGATGCCGCGGCGGCCACGGCCGAAGCAGCGCACCATGCATACAACGACGGCGGGCAACCGGCGCCGCTGCCCGAGAATCAGCGCGAGGTGACCTCGATCCTCGTCCTCGCCACGAACGACATCACGTCGCAGGCGATCTTCCAGGCGGTGAACGAGGGGAATGTCGCCCAGGCGGCTGCCCCGGCGCGTGAGGTGCTTACGCTGTTCGAGGGGATTGTCGGCTTCGTGCAGGTCGTGCTGCTGGCGTTGACGGTGTTGATCATCGTCGTGGCCGGCATCGGGATCATGGTCAGCATCTACAATTCGATGAGCGAGCGGCGGCACGACATCGCCGTGATGCGGGCCCTGGGGGCACGCCGCTCGACGGTGATGATCGTGACCCTGCTCGAAAGCGTCCTCTTGTCGCTTTTGGGGGGTGTCGCCGGGGTGCTGCTGGGGCACGGCTTGATCGGGGTTCTCGATCCGGTTTTGGTGGCGCAAACGGGCGTTTCGATCGGATTCTTGAAGTTCTCGCCCATTGAGTTAGTTTTGATTCCAGGCTTGGTGGTGCTGGCCTCGCTGGCCGGCTTCTTGCCCGCCCTGTCCGCCTATCGCACCGACGTGGCGAAGGCGCTGAACGCGTCCCCCTAGGGCCATCGATTCGCAGGAGCCATTGCGATGCGATCTATCATGAACCGACCCGCGTGTTTCGATCGCGCGCTGCTGGCCGTCGTGGCCGTGCTGCTGTCGCTGCCCTTGCTCTTGGGCAACGGTCGCGCCGTGGCCTGTCCCTTTTGCAGCGCGGTCTCGCTCACGCTGACCGAAGAGATCAACACGGCCGATCTGGCGGTGATCGCCAAGATCGCTCCCGGGCAAACGCTCCCCTCGACCAGCGCCACCGAGGCCCCGGCCCAAGCCACGAAGACGAAGTTCGAGATCGTCGAAGTGCTCAAGGGACAGGAACACGTGAAGCCGGGGGACATGATCGACGTCTTCTACTTCGGCCAGGATGCCCAGCAGCCCGAGTTCATGATTACCGCCATCGATCCCAAGATGCCGAGCTGGGGCACACCGATCGGACTGAGCGAACGGGCCGGCGCTTACGTTCGCAAGCTGCTCTCGCTACCGCCGAAGGGGGCCGACCGGTTGGCCTTCTTCCAGGACTATTTTGAAGACACCGATCCCATTCTCGCGGCCGACGCCTACGACGAGTTCGCTCGCGCGCCGTATGCCGAAGTGCAGGAACTCAAGGAGCGGATGCCGCATGCGAAGCTGCTCGAGTGGATCCAGAACCCCGAGGTGACCGCCTCGCGCAAGCGGCTGTATCTCACGATGCTGGGCGTCTGCGGCACGCGCGACGACGTACCCGTGTTGAAGTCGATGATCGAGTCGGACGATCGTCAGGCCAAGACCGCGCTCGACGCGGTGGTCGCCTGCTATCTGCTGCTCGAAGGCCCCGACGGCCTCCCCCTGGTCGAAGATCGCTTCCTGAAGAACAAGGAGGCCGAGTACACCGACACCTACGCCGTGATCATGGCCTTGCGCTTCCACGGTCAGGAAGTCACGGTGATTCCCAAGGAACGACTGGTCGAGGCGATGCGACACATGCTCGGGCGCCCGCAACTGGCCGATCTGGTGATCGCCGATCTGGCCCGCTGGGAAGACTGGCAGTCGATGCCGCGCCTGGTCGAGCTGTTCAAGGGGGCCGACGAAGAGTCGGGCTGGGTCCGCGTGCCGGTGGTGAATTTCCTCCGCGCTTGCCCGCTGCCCGAGGCGCAGACCTATCTGGCCGAGCTCGCGGAGATCGATCCCGATGCCGTGAAGCGGGCGAACAGCTTCCTGCCGCTGCCGGTCGATTCGCAGCCGGCGCTCGTGCCGGCGGCATCGGCCGATGACGCCACCCCGGCCACGCCAACCAGCGACGCCAGCGCCCCGGCGAGCGATACCACGGCTTCGGCGGACGTGACTTCCCCGGCTGATGTGCCTGCCGCCACTACAGAAGTCGCTTCGCCGATGACGGATACCGATGGCGATGCGACGACCGTCTCCACCACCACGGCACCCGCTGCTAGCGGCGACACGCCAGGGGGCAGCGATGAGGGGGACAATCTGGCCAGCGCGACTCCCGTCCCAGCCTCGCCCGTAAAGCCTCTGGCAACACCCAACGGCGACAAATGGTCGTGGGCGGTGTTCGCGACGCCGATCGTGGCGGCGGCCGTGCTCGTCATCCTGCTGATGCTCATTTTCCGTGGCCAACGCGGCAGTACCGCCATCTGACCTCGGAGCGCGGTATCGGGCCGCTGCGACCCAGGGGTTCACCGGTCCAAGTCGTACGACCGTTGCGATGGAGCGCAGGCGCCGCGTTGGATGAATCGCTATCCGCACGGCACGCTTGCCCAGAATCGAGCCGCACGGCATGCTTGCCAGGCCGTGGCGCTGCGGCTGCCGATACGGCTTCTACTTGCGGCTCTCTGAGGCGTCTTTCATGCGCAACGTTCCGACGTCCATCAGGCCCTTCTGGGCGATCGCCGCGTTCGGCCTGCTCACCGCGGCCTGTTCGCTGCGCGCCGCGAACGCCACGGAATGGGTACGCTACGCCGGACAAGGCTTCGTCCTCGAACACCCGGCAGGATGGCAGATCGAGAGTAGCGCCGAGCAGGGTACGATCGCCGCACAAGGCCCCGCCGGTCAGCAGCTCACCATGTGGCCCATCTTCGTGCGGAAGGAGTTCACTCCCGGGCTGGCCAGGCTCGTCGCGGGGCAGCTCGCACGACGCGTGGCGCCGGAGGTGAACTGGCAGGTCGCACCCAAGGTCGCGGGCACGGCCGTCAAGCTGGTGGGGCGCGACGACGCAGGCAATGGCGCCGTCGCCAGCCTGAGCTGGGTCGCCGCGAAACCGGGTACCGCGGCCACGTTCACCTGCGCGATCGCGCCGGCCGAAACGTTCGCGCAGGCAGCAGGCCTCTTCGCCGAGATCCTGGCCAGTCTGCGATTACAGGGCAGCGTCGAGGAAACGCCGGACGCCGGCCTGGCGTTCGAAACCTGGCGCGATCCCCACGAAAACGCCTTCGAGGTCGAGATCCCGCAAGGCTGGCAGGTGCAGGGTGGGCTGGCCCGCTTCGGCGAAAGCGACACGCGGCCGGTGATCGAGGTCCGCTCCCCCGACGGCAGCCTGCGCGTCTACCTGGGAGATGCGCACACGCCGACTTTCGTAGTCCCCACGCCCACGCTCGCAGGGGCGGGCTTTGTCGAAGGAAGCTGGTACGCGCCACCGCTCGGGATGCGGATGCAGGTGCGGCGTTTCATGTCGGGCGCACAGTTCGCTCGCTGGTTCGTCACAAATACCGTGGCCCGCGAGATGACGAGTCTGCGTTTTACTGTGGTGCGCAATCGGCCCGATCTCGATCGTCTGCTGGCGGGCATCCTCCGTCGCGCGGAGGCACCCGATGCCGAGCGACCGCTGAACGCTGGCGAGCTCCTCTATACGTGCCGCGAGCAGGACCGAAGCTTCGTGGGTTATGCCTTTGCGGCCACGCTCGAGAAGCCTCTCTCGCGCGGCCAGGGCGACCAGTGGAGCGTGGTGCAGAACTACGGCTACCTGGCCCCCACCGAGTTGGCCCCCACGGCCGAATCCGTGCTGCGACGCATGGTGGCCAGCTTCCGGTACGAGCCAGCCTGGGTCGCTAAACAGAATCACCTGGCACCCGGTTTCGCCGCGATCGCGGCCCGGTCAGCCACCGAGTTGGCCGAGACGATCGGTGAAACCAGCGAGGCCGAACGCGGCAAGAGCGACCGCGAGACGCGACTGCGCGAGACCGAGAATGTGGTGGTCGACGTCACCGATGCGACCGACCCCGCGACGGGCATGCCGCTGCGCGTGGAGAGCGGGGCCGGCTACTACTGGCTCGACCCGCGCGAAAACATCATCGGCACGGAGCATTACTCCGTGCCGAATGTCGATCCGCGAGAACTGCTGCGGCGGCCGCGCTGAGCGGCCTAACCGTTGATCGCGTCGATCTTGACCGTCGTGTGAATCTGACGGTGCCCCGTGCGGCGGCGGCTGTTCTTACGCTTGCGCAGACGCTGCACGACAAGCTTGGGGCCCATCTCGACGCCCAATACCTCGGCCGTGACCGAAGCGCCACTGAGCGTCGGCTTGCCAAGCTTGATGCCGGCATCGTCGCGAATGGCGACCACGTCGAAGGTGATCTTTTCGCCCTTCGGCACGTCACGGTAATCGACGACGACTTCTTGACCGGGCTCGACCTTCAACTGTCGGCCACCATCTTGGATGATCGCGTACATGGCTTCTCGTACTCGTAGCAGGTGATTTTATCGAAGTGCGACCGCGGCGCGTTCGCGCCGACGGGTCGGTCGTTACCGTGTGGTGGCCGCCAGAACCAAGACCCGCCCCCGGCGGGGGGGGCAGGGCCCTAGCTGGAACTCCTTACTCTATCGCCCGAGTGCTGATTGGTCGAGCCGTCGCCGGGCAAAAATTTGACCGGCCGGCCCGTTTCATCCTCGCACTCGATCAGCAGAAACTCCGGCGTGGCCCCCTCGCGCCCCAAAACCTGGATCGTGAGGTCGTTTTCGTCCTCGAGCCGGGCCAGTTCGCGGCGTTTCCGGTTGTTCAGATAGCTCGAAACGTCGTCCGCCACCGCAATGGTGACCTTCGAGACGTCTTCCTGCTGGCAGGCCAGCATCAGCAGCCGCACGACCTCGATGGCCATGCTCTCGGCGGTCTTCACTACGCCGGTGCCGGTGCAGCCGGGGCAGTCCTTGAAAACGCTGCGCTTGAGACTCGGCCGGATTCGCTGCCGGGTCATCTCGATCAGCCCAAAGGGGCTGGTCCGCAGGATCTTCGTGCGTGCCCGATCGCGCTTCACGGCGTCGCGCAGGGCCCGTTCGACGTTGCGGCGATGGCGTTCCTTCCGCATGTCGATGAAGTCGTTCACGATCACGCCCCCCAAGTCGCGCAGGCGAAGCTGCCGGGCGATCTCGCGAGCGGCGTTCAGGTTCATCTGGTAGGCGGTCTCCTCGGCCGAGTCGTCGGCCCGGAAGTTGCCGCTATTCACGTCGATGGCGACGAGCGCCTCGGTCTGATCGATCACGATCGACCCGCCGGCCCGCAGCGGCACATCGCGACGGTGGATCTTGCTGATCTCTTCGTCGAGGTGGTACTTGTGGAACAGCGGCTCGCGCCCCTCGTAGAGCTTGAGGCGATGCACGTAGCGGGGCATCACCATCTGCAGAAACTCCTTGGCCCGCTCGTAGGCCGAGGCCTCGTCGATGTAGATCGTGTCGACGTCCCCCGTGAAGATGTCGCGGATCGTGCGGATGATCATGTCGCTTTCTTCGTAGATCGCGATGGGACCGGGGTACTTGCGAATGCGCCGCACGATCACCTTCCACAGGCGCAGCAGGTAGGCCAGATCGCGCGAGAGTTCTTTCTTCGTACGATCGGAGCCGGCCGTGCGAATGATGAAGCCGAGCCCCTTGGGCGGATTCAACTCGAGCATCACGTCGCGCAGCTTGCGGCGCACGTCATCGTCTTCGATCTTGCGCGAGACACCGACGCGCCCCAACGCAGGCATCAACACGAGGTAGCGGCCCGGGATACTGATGTAGGTGGAGAGCGTGGGGCCCTTCGTACCGATACCTTCCTTGATGACCTGCACCAGCACCTCGTCACCGCGACGCAGGATCTCTTGAATCGGCGGTTTGATGCGCGGCCGCGCTCCGGCGCGCGGTGGCCGACGGCGCCCGCGCTCGTGGCGGCCATTGTGGCCGCCGTTGCTCACCCCCTCTTCGTTGGGAACTTCGTCATCGTCTCCCAGATCGATATCGGAATTGCGGCCGTTGCGGCCGCCGAATTCGATCGGCTTGCCGGGGTCGTACCCCCCCTGGCGAAAGTACTGCGGCTCGACGTCGCTGATGTGCAGAAATCCGTTGCGACCGACGCCGAAGTCGACAAAGGCGGCCTGAATGCTCGGTTCGAGGTTGACGACCTTGCCCTTGTAGATGTTGCCGACGTAGTTGTTCTGGCTCGCGCGCTCGATATACAACTCTTCGAGCACGCCATCTTCGACGATCGCAATGCGGCATTCTTCCGGCTGCGATACGTTGATCAGCATCTCTTGCTTCATCGTGAGTGTTTCTTTCTTGTGTTGTCTTGGGCGCCTCAGGCTTCGAGCTCGACGGCTGTGCGCGTCAGGTGGAAGCCCTGCTGTTCCAGGTCTTCCAGTCCGAGCGCCGCGAGCACTTCGCGCGGGCGGCCAGTCCCTTGTTGGGTGACTCGCAATTGGATCCGCAGCGTGCCTTCATCGAGCGCGAGCGCTTCGAGATAGGGACGCAGATCGATCGGGTTGTGCGTCGTGCCGCGGTCGACCGGGTAGGTCGTCTCGGCCATGAGCCACGCGATGCGCTGACGCGCGGCCGCCTGGCGTTCGGTGGGCACGGGCATCTCGAGCCGGACGCGCGCCACGCGGGGCTTCGGCGCCCCTTCGGCGAGCGCTTCGACCGAGACGATCTCCAAACCCGGCGGCGCATGCCGCACCAACAGGGCGTGAAGCGTTTCGGCCGATCGGTCCTCGTTCAGCTCGACCTCCATCACTTCGTCCAACCCGGCAATGCCTACGGCCAGCGCCGACGGGAAGCTCATGCGCGGCTTGGGATGAAACCCCTCGCTCATGCCAAGCTGCAGTCCCGCGCGGCGAAACAGCCGCTCCATCGTCCGGATCAGATCCAGGTGACTGATCTGCCGCACGTCGTCGATCTTGCGAAATCGGATGCGAATTCGCCTACGTAACATAACACCATGATCTCGTTCGGCGTCACGCGCATGCGCCAACGCCGCATTCCACGTTCTCGCAACAGAACCACGCGTCCTGTCGCGACGTCAGTCTGCCAACTCGGGCAGAATCTTCTTCAGCTCCTCCTTCAGGTAGTTCTTCACGTCGCGCGCGTTCTCGAGCGTGAGCGCGTGTCGCGCCACGTCCTCGCAATGGGCGATCGAGACGCTACGGCAAATCTTCTTGATCTCGGGGATCGCACTGGGCGTCACGCTCAACTGGCGCAGCCCCAGCCCCAGCAGCAACATCGTGTAGGGGGGGCTGCCGCTCATCTGGCCGCACACGTTGACCGGCCGACCCTGCGCGCCCTGCACGGCCATCTGCAGCAGGCGCAGCACGGCGGGGTCCGAGGCGTTGTACAACGCCGCCACATCCTTGTTGTCGCGGTCGACCGCCAACGTGTACTGGATCAGGTCGTTCGTGCCGATGCTGATGAAATCCGCATCCGACATGAAGTGATCGAGCATCACCACCGTCGACGGCACCTCGACCATCATGCCGATCGAAACGTTGCGATCGAACTCCACGCCGCTCTCTTCCAGATCCTCCATCACGTCGGCCAGCACCATCTTCGCCTGACGCAGCTCGACCAAGGTCGAGATGAGCGGGAACATGATTCGCAAATTGCCGCGCACGCTCGCCCGCAGGATCGCGCGCAACTGCGTGCGGAACAGGGGCAGGTTGCGGAGCGACACGCGGATGCTGCGCAGCCCGAGGAACGGATTGCGTTCGACGGTGCTGGGATTCACGCCGGTCACCTTGTCCGCGCCCAGGTCGAGCGTGCGGATCACCACGGGGCGCGTGCCCATCGCCTCCGCCACGCGCACGTAGGCCTCGTAGTGAGTCTCTTCGTTGGGCTCGGTCTCGGCGCCCAGGTAGAGAAACTCCGTGCGGTACAGCCCGATGCCATCGGCGCCACGATCGAGGCAATGCCGCACTTCGTGCGGAAACTCGATGTTCCCCAGCAGCGTGATGCGCACGCCGTCGGTGGTCTCGGCCGGCAGATCGCGCAACGTCTCGAGCCGCGCGGCCAGCGAGCGGCTCTCTTCCGCCTCGTGGCGGTAGCGGGCGATCGTCTCCTCGTCGGGATGCAGGATCACCTCGCCGCGATCGCCGTCGATGATGACGAGATCGCCCCCCGACACGTCGCTGAGGAAGGCCCCCATGCCGACGACGGCGGGAATCTCGAGCGCGCCGGCGACGATGGCCGTATGGCTGCCGGGCCCGCCGATCTCGGTCACGAAGCCGCGCACGAACTGCCGGTCGAGATTGGCCGTCTCGCTGGGGGTGAGGTTGTGCGCCAGCACGACGACCGGCGACGTAAGCTGCGAGATCTCTTCGCGACGCAGCCCCAGCAGATTGCGCAGCAGGCGGCGTTCGATATCGATGATGTCGTGCGCGCGGTCGGCGAGGTAGGAATTCTCGAGGTTCTGGAAGACTTTGACGTACCGCCGCATGACGCGGCTGACCGCGTACTCGGGCGAGTAGTGCCGGTCGCGGATCATCTCGTCCAGCTCGGTGTGGAGCCGGGGATCGCGTAGCATCTGCAGATGCGCCTCGAAGATGGCGCCGTACTGCTGCCCCAACTCACGATTCACCGTGTCGCGGTTGACCTCGACCTCGCGACACGAGGCCTCGCAGGCCTGGGCCAGGCGCGCAAGCTCATCGACCACCGCGTCGCGCGCAACGAACCGGCGAGGGATGCGGAATCCCTCCTGGTCCATTACGAACGCCTCGCCGATGGCGACACCTGGCGAAACGGCTATCCCTTGTAAGCGTTGCATGAGATGCTCGAACGGCACACCGCGCCGGCACCGCGGCCGACGTCGCAAAGAGTCGCGTCCGGACCGTGGAATCGGTACGGGGCGCGTCTCTTCGAGACGTCCGCTTCGCGCTGTCGGCGTTGTTCGGTGCGCCGCTGCATCAAACCATGCTCCGTGCCGGTCTCTGGACGCGGCACGCCTCTAAATCGCCGGGCCGAGTCACGCGTGTTGCCCACGGCGACGACTCGCACCACGTTGTAAACCTCTCGTATCCGCGGGGCCGTGCGGCCCCAGTTTCACTGGCAGACCGGCGCGGCTAGTGGGGCGGCGCCGGTCGCGTTGATTCGTCCTCGAAATTGGCGACGATCAGCCCGGCCAGTGCTTCGAGCGCCTCGTCGGCGTCGCGGCCGGCGGCCTCGATCGTCAGTTCCGTGCCCGCCTCGGCGGCGAGGGTCAGCAAATCCAGAATGCTCTTGCCGTCGACGCGGTTGTTGTCTTTGACGACGATGATCCGCGCCTCGTAGCGGTTGGCCGTGCGCGTGAACAAGTCGGCAGGGCGCGCGTGCAAGCCCTGCGGATTGTTGATCACGACCTTACGGCTGCACTGCGGCTCGTTCATGTGTTCGTCGAGAAGGATTAGGTTCGCACCGGTTTGCTGGCCGAAGAACTCGGCCACACGACACTGGCGTCCGATCCGAATTGCCCGTCAGACGCTGAAAAGTCGTTCCGCCCGGCGAGGGACAGCACCGCATAAGGTTCTGCTGCCCATCGCCCCGGTCAGGCGAAGTGGTTGTTATCCGCTTCGTCCAAGAGATGCAAAATCTCTTCCGTGCTTTTCGCCTGTTTCAGGAACTTACAGAACGTGTCGTCACGCAACTGGCGCGAGATATTCTCGAGCGCACGCAGGTGATCGCCTGGCCGGTCGGGAGGGGAGATGAGCAAAAAGAAAAGATGAACCTTCTCGCCGTCGAGGCTTTTGAAATCGACGCCGTCGCGGCTGACCCCCACGGTGGCCACCAGGCGTTCGACGCCGGGATGCTTCGTGTGGGGCACGGCCACGCCACGGCCGATTCCGGTGCTCCCGAGCTCCTCGCGCTTCAGAATGGCTTTGACGATGCTGTCGTATTCGTTCTTGGCGATCTTGCCGGCATCGAGCAGCGCCTGAGCCATCTCGCGGATGACTTCCTCTTTATCGTCGGCCGCGAGACTCGCCTTGACGGCGTCGCGCGACACGAAGTCCGCAAACTTCATTCACCCACTCCTTTCACGGTGTGGATCGAGTAGCAGGATTCCCTCGGCTGGTTTACCCGGCCATGGCCGCGCCTTGCGCCGGTGCCCGCCCGGCAGCCATCGCGCGACGGGACGTTGCGGGGGCGATCGGAAAACCGATACCAGCGACCAGTAACGCGGCGCGTGCTGCCCGGACAAACAAGGACTGGTCCCGCGACCTGCCGGTCGACGTGGTCCACCTTAGGGCGTCTCGGGTTCCGTTTCCACTTCCGCAGGGGCCGATTGCTCGCGCAGGCCGGGCGTGCGGTGATGGTCCTGCACCTTTTCCTTGTACTTGGTGAGTTGTCGTTCCAGTTTGTGCAATACGGTATCGACGGCCGTCATCAGGTCGGCCGACGTTTCATTCGCCAGAATATCGTGCTTGTGTTCGGCCGAAACGACCACGTCGACCTTGACCGCCTCTTTGTGCTCCAGGTCGACCGTCACGTCGATTGCCGTAAGTCGCTCGAAATAGCGGGGCAGCTTCTCGAACTTGGCGATCAACTTTGCGCGAGTCGCCTCGCTCAATTGCCCATGTCGCGCCGTGATGTTGATCTGCACCAACCATGCTCCTTCCCATACCGAGGCACAAGTACGTCTGACGCCGCCTCTGATTTCCGAAAGATAAACCAAATCGGGAGTAAACCGCGCATTCTAGCGAGGCGCGAATCGAGCGACAAACGCATTGCCCCACCGCAAATACTCCCGGCTCATCGCCTTATTGACGAGCCGCCCCCCCAAGAACTCCGGACGCTCCGACGGGCGTTGGCCCGGGGGCGCTTCTCTAGTTTACCTTTCTTCGCCAGGGCCGAAAGGGCCAAGCGAAAGGTCGAATCCGGAGAAAAAATCGCCGCCTTGAGAACATTTGCTTCTTTCGGCAGCGGAAGGCGCCTGCGCCAACGGCCCGAAACGCCTGCTGGCCCCGCCTCTCAGAAGTACAAGCAGGCCTTGCTAGCTGCCGGCCGGAGCAGGGGGCGCCTTGGGCACGATGTCCCCCGCCGCCAGCCGTTGCCGCCATTTCTGCACCTGCGACTGGCGCTCCGAGGCCGACCGTTCGGGACGATAGAAGTTGGCCGAACCGGTGATCTCCGTCAGATTTGTGATCCCCAAGACGCGGAAATCGAGATCTTCATGGTCGAGCAATTCGACCAACTCGCGGGCGGCCCCGCCTTGCAGTTGCTCGGTAGTGTAGCCGCAGAGCAAACGATAGAGCTGAGTCCCGTCGTCCGAGCGTTGTTTCTCGAAGATGGCTCGCACGAGTGCCGCCGTTTCTGGACCGCGCCCCAGACCATCGCGCAGGGCGGCGATGTTCGGTGGCCAGAACGATCGCTGCGTCGAATCGTTCAACGTGCCGACGAGCGTGCCGAACTCGTCGAGATAGCTGAGCGACCGCGCCGCCAGCGAAGCCACCTCCGGGCGACGATCGGCAGCCAGTTCTTTCAGATTGAGTACGATGTCACGATCGGCCTGGATATTGTCGCGCAGGGTCATCGCCGCGCGCTGATCGATGGGGCGCTCGTCGTCGATACCCGTCGTCCAGGCAGGGAACTCGGCCCCCGCTTCGGCTGCCAGAGAAGCCTGGCCCAGCAACACTTCTCGCGCGGGGGCGGTGAGTCTGGCCTCGACGCCACTGGCATCGCGCCAGGTGAGCTCGCCACTGGTGACGTAAAAATCGGCCTCGAGCGCCGCTGGGGCCGCCGACGGATCCGAGCCCAACTGGAGATGCGAACGCACCTCGATGGCCACCGTGGTTTCGGCCGGCCCGAACTCGAGCGTCGCCTGGCGATCTCCCACCGCGAGCATGAGCTTCATGTCGGCACGACCGGCGGACATGAGGATGACCCGACCGTACTTGATCGCGATGCCGGGCATGCGCGTCGCCTCGTCGAGGCCCAGTTGAATGCAGGTCGGCCCGATCATCTGCACGTTCGCGCCCACCCCCAGGGTGAGCGTCGAGCGATAGGCGGGCAGCGTCAGCAGTTCATCGCCCGAGAAGAGGATGTCTGCCGCGGAGAGTTGTCCCCACAGGCGGCTTTGTGGGTGGCGGCGCAAGAGCACGTCGCGATTCGAGGCGACACGTCGGCCGATGCCATTTTGTCCGGCCGGCAGCGAGTTGGCCGGAGCACCTTCCTGCGGGGCCCTCTCCTCAAGCATTTCCTCTTCCGTCAATGGCGTCGTGGCGAGTGGATCCTCGCCACGCGGCGCACCTTCGACAGCGGCGTCGATCGTGGGCAAGCTCGACACCGGCGCCAGAGCATCGGGGACCTCCGACGGCGCGCGAGGCACGGCGTCGATCGGCATCAGTTCATCGGGAGATACAGGGGTCAACGCGGTATCGGCCGGCGACGGCGCCGCGTCGATCTCGGTCTCCGTTTCCATAATCTCGGCGGGAGGTTCGGGAGCGGCCAAAACACGTGCAGGGGGCGCAGGGGATAACTCGGCCGATGCGGCATCGCCGGCAGTAGCATCGACCGCTGCCGGTTCGACCACCGCGGGGGTCGGCGCCACAGGGTCCGTGGCTTCATCGTCCACGAACGCCGCTTGTGGCGCCGCGTCGTTCGAGGCAACGGTCGTCAGGCCCAAGGGACCAACCGCCTGATAAATCACCCAACTCAGCAACGCCACCAGCACCAACGCCGCCACGATCGGCAGGGCACGGCTCGACTTCGACGTCCTTTCGCGCAGATACTCGGGCACCTCTGGCTTGTGACGATTCGTGCGATCGGCCTCGACGACCACCGCTGCCAGCGATTCCTCAGGCGCGACGTCGAACGAGGCCTGTTCGGCCGCCATCGCTTCCTCGGCGGCGGTGGCCGAGGGGGGCACGGTGTCGCCGGTGATCTGGTACATCCGCTGGCGACTCTCGGGCAGCACTTCGGCCGGCGCGCCCAGCACGAGCGTCAGAATCTGATGCGACGCGGCCACTTCGGCCAGGTGCATGTCCGATTCGAGACAGATGCGCTCGAACTCTGGAATTCGCTCGGCGGCGAGCGTGTTGTCGAGATACTCGGCCACGGTGTTCGCATCGAGCGCCAGCCCACGGCCATTCACCTTGGGCGCCCCCAGGCGCAGTCGTCGCGTCACGTCGCGCACCCGGCTCACCAACTGCGAAGCAAAGTCGCTGTCGCTAACCTTCTTGCCGATGCTTTCCGCGTCGGCCGGTTCGAGCAGATCGTCGAGATAAGCCAGCAGGGTTCGTAGCGTCAGGCGCATCGTTCGCATCTCGCCAGGAATCGAGGATCGCGGTCGAACCGGCGGTTCGTCCGTCTACCCTTGTTGGTGGCGCGTCGCGAGGCCATCCGTACAAAATTCTTCCAGCAAGCAGTAAAAAACTGCGGTCGATACATTCCTGGCGGCGCCAGCACGACCCTGCTCGCATCGCGCAAGGTGTACGGCTACTCGCAGTTAAGAAAGAACCGCGAGCACGCTGGCAGCGCCCAACGTCTCAGCGGCGTGACGAGGGGGAGGATTTCGCCGGACGCGTCGTCCAGACGTACGCACCGATCGTCAGTGCGGCGAGGATCTGGAAGGCCCCGACCACCGACGGATGGAGCGAGGGCTGATAGGGCACGATGCGAATTCGATCGCGCCAGACGGCCTTTTGCCAACCTTGGGCGGTACGACGCCAGACGTGCGTGATCCGCGGTTGCTCGATTTTTGCCCCGGGAGATGACGCTGGTCCCCACGCGGCGGCAAACCAGCCGAGAACAAAGAGGAGCAGGGCAAGAGCGGCGGCACGTAACACGAGGTAACCCGATCTGGCGGCTTCCACTCCCCGGGTAGATCCGCGATCTATCGCCGGGGCGAACAATGCCAGTCAGTTACGCAACCCCGGGGCCAGTGGGGGGCGCGCCGCAGCGACCAGCACGCAGATCGCGGGCGTCAAAGAAGTTACGTACAGGGACCCATCCGCAGGTACCGCCCGGACGTTGCACTTTCGCCTCATTTCTCGCGGCGGCGCGCAGCAAAAACGCCACGTGTGGCCGGCGGTGAGCAAGCATCGGGCGAGGGGGACGATCGGCGTAAACCGCTACGCCCGTGACGATTTGGCGCGTGCATACTCGTGACCTAGTTTTCATCAGAGGCATGCCCCCGGGCCTTACGGGGGGAATGTAACTTCGCGGCCTCCGCACCGCGTCTCGCTTACTCTCAACGCCCTCACGACGGACTTGAACATCATGGCTAGCATCGAAGCGACGCAAGCGACCGATCTCGATCGAATCCTCGCGGCAGGACAACTACCCGCGCTTCCGCAGAGCGCGATCCGCATTCTCGAACTTTCGAAAGATCCCGACAATGGCCCCGCCGAGTTCGCGGTGCCGATCGAAGCCGATGCCGGCTTGACGGGCCAAGTGCTGCAGTTCGTCAACTCGTCCTACTTCGGCTTCTCGCGCGAGATCTCGAGCATCAAGCTGGCGATCACCCTGGTCGGCATCCGCACGATCAAGAACTTCACGCTGTGGAGCGCGGTGTTCAGCTTGATGCCGAATCCAAAGTGCGGTCCTCTCGATCTGAAGAGCCTGTGGCAGGATTCGCTACGCCGTGCGCTGGCCGCTCGCCAGATCGGCAAGCTGCTGGGCCTGAAGGATGCCGACGAGGCATTCGCCGCAGGCCTGCTGCAAGACATGGCGATTCCGCTGTTGGCCAAGGAGCTGCCCGAAACGTACGTCGAGCTGCTCAACGCCCGCGAACTGGGCAAGTATCGGTTGTCGGATCTCGAGCGCGAACGCTTTGGCTGGACGCACGCCGAAGCCGCGGCTCGCATGGGACGTCGCTGGGATCTGCCGAACGAATTGATCGAGCCGATTGCCGAGCACATCGACGCCGCGAAGATCGTCGGCGACACCACGAAGAGCGCGGGTACCCGTGCCGTCGCCCTCTCGGCCTTGCTGCCCGCCGCGATCGACGAATGCTGGGTTGAGTGCATGCAGTTCGAAGAGCTGTATCAGAGTGTCCGCGGCCATGGTCCGAGTGTGGCCGAGTTCCTGGCCAAGGTCGACGAAGAGTTCCTCGAGTTCGCCCCGGTGCTGCAGATGAGCGCCCCGGCCAAGTCGCTGGTCGACTGCTACCAGGAAGTGGCCGCCGCAACTTGAGATCAACTCGCTCGCGAGCCTCGATTTTCTATCGCGTCCGGCATGGCGAGTTCCGCCGTGCCGGACGTTTTGCTTGAGGGGCAGTCTTTTCGCGACCGCTACGCTTTACCCGACCTGAACCAGCCGCCCGCAAAGTTCGTATGGTGAGAACAACCGGCGAACTCTGCCAAAGGTGGCTCCGTGCCTCGGCCGAAGAAAGTGCGGGGCGAGCCCTCAGGCGGAACGACCATCGCACGATGCACGTGGCTGGGAAACGACACTTTGTTCCCCACTTGCGCCGTGTAAAATAGAGTAGTGCGATTGCGCACGAGTCTCTTCTGAATCGCGCGTCCGCACCGGAGCGCCGAGATCATGTCCCGCCAAAGTCGAGCGCGTATTACACGAGTTATCCAGGAAGCCGAGGGATACCTCGAGCTGGGTATGGCTCAGCATGCGCTCAACCTGCTCGAGCCGGTCACCGAGGCCGGGACCTTCCACGGTCACGTGCAGTACCTGCGCGGCGCCGCGCTCCGCGAGCTGAAACGCTACGCCGACGCCATCGCCCCCCTCGGCGAGGCGGGCGAGCTGAAGCCCAGCAATATCAATGTGTGGCTCGCGCTTGGCTGGTGCCAGAAGCGGCTAGGACGCCTGGACCTGGCGATCGAGGCGTTGGAACAGGCACGCGAGATTCGCCCCAACGAGGCGGTCGTCCATTACAATCTGGCCTGCTACTGGAGCCTGGCGCGGAACAAGGAACGAGCCCTCGATTGCTTGGCCCGCGCGCTCGACATCGATGCCGACTACCGCGACCTGATCGGCAACGAGCCCGACTTCGATCCGCTCCGTTCGGATCCCGATTTTCAGGCCCTCACGTCGATCATCGTCTAGCAGACCGGGGGAAGTATTCCTCGGCCTGCTAGGATCGCAGAATGCGATCTCAGTCGTCATTTTGCGAGCCGTGAGCAGCTTTGCTGAGAACTTGGCGAGGAGGCGCCAATGCATCCTCACGCGACCCGCGCCGAGCGTGTGGCACATCCCTGTCGCGCAACGACAAGAGGCCCGGGGGAGCGGACTTGTCAGCCAGTCATCAAGATTCGTCGCCGCGAAGTGCCCCGAAGGGGCAACCCAACATAGCCCCGGGCAAGGCCTGGCGAATCGGATCGCCTCTGAATCCTTCCATGAAAGCCCTGTAAGGGCGCAACAATCCTATTCCGCTCCGCGCAGCACGGATGATTTTCCCGTGATGCAGCGACGCCGCGCATTGATTCTCGCGCAACATCACCGCGCAAAACAAAACCCGGCGGCACGTGCGTGGATGCAGGTGCGCCGGGTTTCGATCTTCAGCTTGCGACGCGACTTCAACTGTCTTCGCGCCGGTCGCCGTCCTGACCTTTTTCCTGCTGATCGCCCTTATCACCCGGCCGATTCTGCTTGTCGTCTTCGCGTCGGCGACGGAACTCCTCGAAGGCCTGGCGAGCGGCCTGGCCTTCTTCCTCGCTCAGTTTGCCATCGCCATCTTTATCGAAGCGCTGCATGAACCGTGCGCGTCCGGACTCGCTGCCGCGCGGCGGACCACCGGCCCGATGGGGAGGTCCCTCGGGGCGGGGCCCATCTGCTGCGGCGCGGGGACCACGGCGGCGACGCTGATCGCCCCCCTTGTCACCGTCTTTCTTCTCTTTGTTCTTGTCATCCGTCTTGGCCTCGCCGTGGCCCTTATTTCCCTTGGAACGATTCTGCCAATGGGCGTGGAAGGCCTTGCGCGCCGCTTCCCGTTCTTCGTCGCTGATCTTGCCGTCGCCATCCTTGTCGATGCGGCGGAACATGGCCTGACGAAATTCTTCGCTGCGCGGAGCGTGGTGCCAGCGATGGTGCGGCGGTCCACCGGGGCCGCGGTGCGCGTGGTGCGAAACGGAACCACGATGATCTCGATGGGCGAACGCGTGATGCGGTCCGTGGCCGTGCGGCGGTCCAAAACGGTGGTGTCCACCGCGCTGCGCGAAGCCGTGGTGAGGACCGCGATGATGCGCACCTCCCCGCTGGGCAAACCCGTGCTCGCCGTGGCGATGATGGCCCGGTCCCGCGTGATGCCGGCCGCGCGGACCGTGATGCGCATGGTGCCGGTGCCGATCACCTCCATGCTTGTGATGGGCATGCTTGCCGCGCTTGCCATCCTTCTTGGCGTCGGCCGACTCTTCGAACTTCTTGCGGACGGCTGCCCATTCGGTATCGCTCAACTTGCCATCGCGGTCGCCGTCGAAACGGGCCAGCAGGATGTGGCGCAAGGGATCGCCCCCTGACCGATGCCCCGGCCCGGCATGGCGACCGTGTCCGCGATGGTGTGCGCCGTGATGATGGCTGCGGGCGTGCGACTTGCGGTGCTTTCCTTTCTTCTTCTCCTTCGCCTTTCCCTTGCTCTTTTCGCTTCGCTCCTGGCGTCCCTTGTCTTGGTCCTTTTCGCGAGCGGCGGGCTGGCCCTCATCCTTGGGCGAATCACCGTCGGCCCGTGCTGGCAGCGAGATGTTGGTAACCACCCCGATGGCCAACGCAAACATGGCGCAACGCAAGCGCATGACTACTACCTCCTGACGTCGTGCAATTTTGGCGAACGAGACGACTCTGTACCGAAAGCCCCTGCTTCAAATTGGCTTCCTGAGAATCAAACCCCGCCCGCTCGACAGGGTTCCGCCCAAGAGTACCGGCCGGCCAGCGGATCGGGCGGTGGCAACGCTGCGATAGCAGAACGAAACGCGCGCGGAGCCACCCCCTGGCCAGTTCAACAGACCATGTCCGGTCGACTCCGCGCCGTCTCGCCGAATCGCGACAAGTGCTGCTCGCCGCCCGACGGGGTGCGTCTCGCCGGGTTACTTGCCCGCCGTGCTTTCGACGTGAGGCAGCAGCAATTCAGGCCGTGCCGCCACGCGCAATTCCGCCAGGAAACGCTCGATCTTGCGATGCACGGGCGCCGACTGGTAGATCACCAGGGTACCGGCGTAAGAACGAATGCTCCCTTGGGCACCGTTTTCTTTCCAGGATTCCGGAGCGATGGTGGACGTGACCAGTTCGGTCATCGCCTGGTAATCCGGTTCGCCACTGACGTGCTGTTCCAGCAGATCGCCCAACGGATAAATTTTGGTGGCATGCGTCGCTTCCTCCGTCGTAACGACGATCAGTCCGTCGCGCGTCGTCCAGGTGGCGCCAAGTTCGTCGAGCATCAGGTCCAGAGCGAGATACAGCGGAACGTCGTGCAGATCTTGCGTCACCAGGCTTTCCGGCGATACGCCGATCTCTTCCAGTCCCTTCTTGTCGAACACGATCTGCGTTTTGTGCAAATCCTCCATGAACCGCAGTACGGACGACAGTTCTGTCTCCACGAATTCAACGGTCGTCGGCCTGTTGAGCTCTTGTTGAACGCGTTTCTCCGACTCCCGTGCGATTTCTGGTGCCTGGCCCGGCAGCAAACGATCGGTGGACCGGTGATCGCGCGCCACCGGCGTGGAAGCGGCCGACGTAGCCGCTTCTGGTTCGGCACCGAAGGGATCATTCTCTTCTTCCGATCGCAGTTCGTCCTTCGACCAGCGGACGAGACGTGCAGGCGATCGCTCGTCGTTCGGTTCGTGCCGGGCGTCGGCTTCGGCAGCCGGCGGCGCGTTTGCCCGCGCGGCATCGGAGCGCATCGCTTGCAGCAGGCTTACGCACTGGCGATGGATCTGATCCGTGGTCGAGACGACTAGCAGGCCGGCGTACGGCACGATCGAACTCGGGCCACCAACTTCGTCCCAGGTGCTCGGTGCGATGGTCTTCGTCAGCACCCTCACGAGCGGCTCGTAAGCGACCGTCCCGTCTGGTTGTTTCGCGACGAGGTCGCTCACCGGATAGAGTCGTGCGGTCAGGTGTTGCTCGGCTCGATCGTGGCTGGTAATCCGCAACACTCCGTTCTCGATAATCCAGGTGAGGTCGAGATCGTCCAACATCAGATTCAGCGCCGATTCGAGCGAGATGTTCTTGACTTTCAAGGTAATGGGGACGCCCCCGTCGCAGCCGGCCTCTTCGATTCCTCGCCGATCGAGCAGGATCTGAAGATGGTGATAGTCCGACAGGTAGGCGATCACGTCAGCCAACGGCACTTCGACCATGTCGATCATGGTCGGCGCCGTGAGCAATTGGCGGATTTCGTCCTCGTGCCGTCGATCGGGCGAATCGAGGTAAATCGAGATAGATCGCGGCGTAGGTTCCGCCGCAGGTGCGCAAGGCACCCACCAGCAAAGACTCGAGAGGGTGGCCAGAACGAGCGCAGCGCAA
Organism: Pirellulales bacterium; assembly: GCA_019636335.1. Lineage (NCBI taxonomy): Bacteria > Pseudomonadati > Planctomycetota > Planctomycetia > Pirellulales > Pirellulales bacterium. The sequence goes on along the minus strand of JAHBXR010000011.1, from coordinate 48,354 downwards.
ACGCGTGGCGTAGCCATAGCAAGATCTCCTTCGCAAATCGAGCGATCGCGGGGCGAAGCCAACGGCGCAAGGGATCGAACGAACCCTGAGTGGATGACGCGCCGCGGTGCCCCTTCGACCTGTTCCACCGGTGATGCTAGCGATCCGACTAGCGAATTGCACGCTTTTTCGGTCAAAAATATTGACCGGCGGGCGTTCGGCAGACTACTTGTCCGCCGTGGTCGTCCCAGTTTCACACTTGCGAGCGATTTGCCCCTTCGCAATCGTATTGCCACGCTGGGCCATGTTCGGCACAATCCGCCACCCTTGTTTGTTCGTGCGGGGTCCGGCGCTCGTTCACCTGCGTCCCATCACCCGGTAGTCGGACCAGTGCTCGTGAATGCGCCCCGCCATGTGCCGGTCCTGCTCGACGAGATCCTCGCGGCGCTCGATCCGCAGCCCGGGGGCGTGTTTGTCGATGGCACCCTGGGGGGGGGCGGCTACACGCGCGCCATCGCCGAGCGCGTCGGCAACAGGGGAGACGTGATCGCGCTGGATCGAGATCCCGCGGCGATCGCCGCGGCCGAAATCAACCTGAAGGGGCTGCCCGTCAAGCTCGTACAAAGCAACTTTTGCGATCTGCCCGAGGTACTCGATCAACTCGAGATCGCGACGGTCGATGGAGTGGTGTTGGACTTGGGACTTTCGAGCGACCAACTGGCCGACGTCGAACGGGGCTTCAGCTTCGATGCCACCGGTCCGCTCGACCTGCGCTTCGACCCCATGGAGGGGGAACCCGCCTCCCGACTGGTGAATCGCCTGAAGGCGGAGCACCTGGCCGATCTGATCTTTGCCTATGGCGAAGAGCGCTACAGCCGCCGCATCGCCCGGGCCATCGTGGCGCGTCGCGAGGAGCGGCCCATCGAAACGGCGCAGGATCTGGCCAGCATCGTGCGTCGCGCGGTGCCACGCACGCGCGACAGCGAACGAATCGATCCGGCCACGCGCACGTTTCAAGCGTTGCGGATCGCCGTCAACGAAGAACTGAAATCACTCGAGATCGCCCTGCGCAGAATTCCCGATCGCCTGCGCGCGGGAGGCAAGTTCGTGGTCGTCAGCTTTCACTCGCTGGAGGATCGGCGCGTGAAAGAGGCCTTCCGCAACGACCCGCGGCTGGAGATCGATTCGCGCCGGGCGGCGCAGGCCACGGAAGAGGAAATTCGTCGCAACCCCCGCTCGCGCAGCGCAAAACTGCGTGCGGCGCGCAGACGTTAACACGATGAAACCACAACGATCGTTCGATGCGAATACGTCCGAAGCAGACAGCTCCGCCCAACGCGGGCGTACGAGCCCGACCAACAGCCGCACGGATGCAGAAAGGCAGCCCGCCATGAACGAATCCCGCGCTGCGAAGGAACGCCCCAACCTGGGCAAGGAGATCAAGATCGGGGTCTCGGTAGTCGTGGTGCTGCTGGGCATCTTCGGCTACGTGATCTACTCGAAGTTCATCAAGCAGCCCGCCGCGCCGGCCGTGGCGGCCAAAGCGCCCGTGCCGGCCGAGGCCAAGCCGCGCGAGAAGCTCTCGAGCGGCCCCGCGCAGCCGACGGTCGTCTCGCCGCAACCCGGCACTTCCTCGCCGCCAAGCACCACCACGTCGAGTCGCACCAACCGCTCGTATCGTTCCGACCCGGCCTCGTCGGGGAATCTCTCGGTCCCCGCGTCCCCCGCCGGTGCGGCTTCCTCGTCGCCCCGTTCCTTGTCGCCCCCTCCTTCCTCGACGGCGAGCAGCGGTCGGGGCGAGCGTTACGGAGAACGGTCTTCTGCGGGTGGACCACCCAGTTACGGCTTCTCGGGCAATGACTCGGCGTCGACCGAAGGTGCTGCACGTCATACGACCATGCCGACCGATCCGTACGCCTATTCGGCGACACCGTCGACGGGCCCGTCGGACCCCTACGCGCTCGACGAACCGCAAGGCCCCGCGGCGAGTGCCTCCGCGGGACAAACGCCCTCACGTTTGACGCCGCAAGCGCCGGGCAGTTCGCCGTATGCCAGTCGCCCGAGCAGCATGCCGAGCGACCCCTACGCCCGCAGCACCAGTCGCGGTTCGGTGCAGCCTGCCGCGCCGCCGGTCGAGCAGCCGCCGGCCTCGCAGTATTCGAGCCCGCGTTCGTACGATATGTACGGTCGCGCGGCGAACGGCGCCATAACGCCGCCGCCGACGCCCGCTCCCACCGCGCCCAGCCGCTCTCAAGCGACGTCGGTCGCCTTCGGCAATATAGCGCCGCAGGGCGAAATCGAACGCGCCACCGATGAGTACCTCGTGCAGCCTAACGACAGCTACTGGAACATCTCGCAGAAGCTGTACGGCAACGGGGCCTACTTCAAGGCCCTCTTCGAGCACAATCGCAAAGAGATTCCGCGGGCCGATCAACTAAAGCCGGGCATGACCATTTCGGCCCCCACGACGGCGGCCTTGCGTCAAACGTATCCCGATCTCTGCCCGAGCGTCGAACATGCCACCGTGCAGGCGCAGTCCTCGATCGTGCGGACCAGCGGCTCGAGCATCAGCTCGGGCGCCCGCACCTACGTCGTCGAAGAGGGAGACACTCTGTTCGACATCGCGCGCTTCGAGTTGGGCCGCGCGTCGCGTTGGGCCGAGATCTACGACCTGAATCGCGACCAGATCGGCCAGAACGTCGACTACCTGCGGCCGGGGCTGGAACTGATGCTGCCGCCGGACGGCAACGACACCTCGTTCACTCGCCGACAGGAGCCGACGCGGCATCGCGAATAGTTCGCCAACGGCGACCTCAAGCAAAGCAAGGTACAGCGTGGCAATCAGCACAGGCTGGCAGCCTGTGCCAGTCTGACCATTCGCGCGGCATGCCGACGTAGGCTGCCTATCCGCGCGGTGGGTCGAGCGTCACCGTCACGGTGACTTCTTCCTTGCCGCGGCGGACTTTCACTGGCACCTTGTCCCCCGCCTTGTGCTTGCGCAGCGCGCTGTCGAAATCTTCCAGGTTGCCGACCTTGCTGTCGCCTACCTGGATGATGACGTCTCCCTCTTTGAGCCCCGCCTTTTCCGCGGGTCCGCCGGCCGTGACGCCCCCCAGGGCGTAGCCTTCTCCTTCGGTGGCGAAGTCCGGAATGCTGCCGAAGTAGGGACGATCTCCATCGCCGCCACCGCCTCCCATCGGATGCGCGGCGGCGGTCGCGGCCTGATAGGTCGGCGGCGCCGCGGCCTCGGCCAGCGCCACCGTCATGTCGCCGATCATCGACACCACACGCCGCATGCCGTCGAGATTGATCTTGTCGGCATCGTCGCTCGGCCGGTGATAGTCGCGGTGCGTGCCCGTGAAGAAGTGGAGCACGGGAATCTTCTTCAGATAAAACGACGTATGATCGCTGGGACCGCTGCCGCCAGCCTGCTTGGTCACGTCGAACTCGTACTTCGCGCCCAACTCGTCGACCAGAGCATTCAGCTCGGGCGCCGTGGCGGTCCCCTGAATGATCAGCTTTTCATCTTTGAGACGCCCGACCATGTCCATGTTCAACATGGCCACCGTCTTGTCGAGCGGCAGCACGGGATTGGCCACGTAGTGCGCGCTGCCGATCAGGCCACGCTCTTCGCCGGTGAAGGCCATGAAGGCGATCGTCCGCGGCAGTTTTCCCCCGCGCGAGGAGAGTTGCCGCGCTACTTCGACCAGGGCCGTCGTGCCCGAGGCATTGTCGTCCGCTCCGTTGTGAATCTCGTTGACGTCGGGTACGAACGAGCCTTCGCCGCCATAGCCGAGATGGTCGTAATGGGCGCCGATGACGATGATCTCATCGGCCAGCGGCCCTTCGCCCGGCAGCACGGCCAAGACGTTCTTCACCTCGACCTCCTGGCGGTCGACGTGGACGTCCCCCGCGACCGTCCAGCCGGTCAGCTCGCGACTTTGCGGCCTGGGCCCCTGGTCGATTCCCTTCTCGATCTCGGCGATCGATTTGCCGTAGATGGCTTTCACCGCCGGCTCGATCACGCCACGGCGGCAGTGGACGATCGGCATGGTGCGTCCCGTCTCGCCGGGCCCGGCCGAGTCGAACTTGAGGATCGGATCGAGCTCTTGCTCGAGCTTGGCGTTCTGCTGGCTGACTTCTTGGAGCAGCTCGTCCACCTTTTTGCGTTCGGCCACAACATCGGCCGGCGCGGCCTCTTCGATCTTGGACATCTCGTCAAAGGCGTCGGCCAGCTTTTCGATCGCCGCGAGCCACAGCTTGCGGCGCTGCGCCACGCGTTTTGAGATGTCGTAATCATCGGTCAGAAAGATGACGGCCGCCGCGCCATGGGCATAGGCGTTCGAGACCTTGCGGGCAAAGGGAGCATGCTCCGAGTGGCGCGTGCCATTGAACGCGCTGTGTGGATTGTCTTGCTGCGGCTCGCGTCGCAGAATCACCACGGCCTTGCCATTCACGTCCAGCCCGGCGTAATCGTCGTAGTTCGCCTCGGGGGCCGTAATGCCGTAGCCCACGAAGACGAGGGGCAGGTTGAACTCGCCACTGCCGCCGAGCGCGAGGGGGGTGAAATCGTCCCCCAGCTTGAGCTCGGTGCGGGGGTTATCGCCACCAGGAGCGGTGATGGCCAGCGTGTTCGGCTCGCCGAGCTTCGAGCCGGTCGTCATCTTGAAGTTCTGAAAGGCGTCGCCATCGCACAGGTCGACCTTGAGGCCCATCGATTTGAACTGTTCGGCCAGGTAGTCGGCCGCCTTGTTCAGCCCCTCGGTGCCGACGCCGCGCCCTTCGAGGTCGTCGGAGGCGAGATAGGAGACCGTGTCGCGCAGACGCGACTCGACGGCCGACGCATCCTCGGCCCTGACGCGACTCGGCGTCAACAACAGGGGAGCGATCAGCAGCAGCACGACCGTGGCAGGGCGAAGCCAGAGGAGGACAGACATCGGCGAAGTGCCTCGACGAAGGAGAGGTGTCGACTAGGGAAACTGCGAAAGGGGCGAAAACGCGCGGCCGTTGGCAGGAGGCTTATCGCGGACGGGCGGGGACCACGCGCAACCCTTGAAATTCTCGGCGCTTGGGCAGCGGACGTCAACCAGCAAACCGCTTTTGACACGTTTCGGCCGGGTCGCTATGCTCTGCGACCCTCACCTCTGGCCAGTACGAGGGGCGACCCCTCTGGGTTCTGTCGCTCGGCGTATGCTGGCCGTGAGCGGGGGCCCGCGCCCGGCCCGAACGGGGCGCACGTGCAGGGAGGCACGTTGGGTGCATGGAGGCACTAGATTGGTTTCCAATCGTAGCGTTTTGATCGTCGACCCCTCGGAAGAAAACCGCAGCGTCCTGAAAACGATCCTCGAGCATCGCGGCTTGCGCATCTTTGAAGCGAGCCGAGCCGACGAAGGTCTGGAAATGGCGCGCAGCCATCGTCCCGACCTGATCGTGGTCGATCTCGAGGTCTCGCCCGCCGAGGACGAAGCGGTATCGGCCGGTTACGAGGCCGAATCGCGCGAGAACCAGACGCAGTTGATCCTGTTGGGCAACGTGCGCCGGGCGCCCGCGACGGGCCCGCGCGACCGGTTCGTAAGCAAACCCTACCACTATGCTCCGCTCATTCGTAAAATCGAAAGCCTGCTGGAGTCGGCCGCCTAGAGGTCGCCCGACCTGCGCGTGGCGGATGCTGCGCGCGCCCCTCGAGCAGTTTCACTCCGGACGTAACTTTGCCGCTCGACCTTCGGCGGCCGCGAGCGCCGCGGCGGCAAGATACCGCGCTGGCGTCTGGAGACGGAGTGCGCCGTGCCGTCGCTGTTCGTCATCCGTGGCAACGACCAGGGAGTTCGTTTCGAACTCGATGCGGAGGCGTTGCACATCGGTCGCGACCCCAGCAACCCGGTGCAATTGCACGATACGGAAGTCTCGCGCCGCCACGCCGAGCTACGCCGCGAAGGTCGCTCCTACGCGCTGGTCGATCTGAGCAGCTCGAACGGGACCTTCATCAATGGCGAGCGCGTCGACCGGCGGACGCTATCGAGCGGCGATCAGATCCAGATCGGCTCGACCTTGCTCCTCTACACCGGCGCGACCGATGACTCGGGCGTGAATCTGCGCCGGACGATCGCTTTCGATTCTCCCCAGACGACCGACAGCTCGCGGATCGTGCGGTCGATGACGCAGGAGGAAGGGAGCCGGGTCTTCGAGCCGGGCTTCACGGGCGCCGAAAGTCCGTGGCTGGCGCGCGCCCGCAGCAACCTGCAGATCATGTATCGCACGGCGCTGGCCGTCAGCCACACGCTCGACATCGATCAGCTCTTGAGCCGCATCATGGAGCTGATCTTCGAATGGGTCGAAGCGGACCGCGGCTGCATCATGTTGATCGATCCGGTGTCGAAGCAGCTCGAACCCAAGGTCCGCCGCGACGCGCACGGTTCGAGCCCCGAGGCCAAGATCACCATCAGCCAGACGATTCTCGACTATGTGATCGAGCGGAACGAAGGGGTGCTCACCACGAACGCCCGCGAGGACAACCGCTGGAGCTCGGCGGCGAGCATTCTGCAGCAGGGCATTCGCGAGGCGATCTGCGTGCCGTTGCAGGCCCGTTACGACGTGGTCGGCTTGATTTACATCGACACGTTCACGCCGCCGGAACGCGCCATCCATCAGAAGGCGCCCAACAAGTTCAATGAAGAACATCTGAAGCTGATGATCGCCATCGCCCACCAGGCGGCGCTGGCGGTGGAAGACACGCGTTACTACTCGGCCATGGTGCAGGCCGAACGTCTGGCGGCGGTCGGGCAGACCATCGCCACCCTCTCGCATCACATCAAGAACATTCTGCAAGGTGTGCGCGGCGGCAGCTACCTGATCGAGATGGGGCTCTCCGATCACAAAGAGGAAATGGTCCGCAAGGGCTGGGATATCGTCGAGCGGAATCAGAAGAAGATCTCCGCGCTCGTGCTCGACATGCTCACCTTTAGCAAAGATCGCGAGCCGGAACTGGACGCCGCCAACCTGAACGAAACCGTCAGCGACGTCGTCGAGCTGATGCGCACGCGCGCGGGAGAATTGGGCGTCGACATCGATTACCGGCCCGCGCAGGACATGCCCGTCTTGACGTTCGACCCGGAGGGGATCCACCGCGCGGCGTTGAACATTGTGACGAACGCCATCGACGCCTGCGACAAGGAAGAACACGGGCGAGTGGCCGTCTCGACCGAGTACCTGCCGCAGAATCACCTCGCGCGCATCGTCGTCGAGGACAACGGCGCCGGCATCGCTCCCGAAGATGTGGAGAAGATCTTCACCCTGTTCGTCTCGCACAAGGGAGGCCGCGGCACCGGACTGGGGCTGCCCGTGAGCCAGAAGATCTTGAAGGAGCACGGCGGACAGATTCTGGTCGACAGCGAGTTGGGGAGGGGCAGCCGCTTCACGCTCGAGCTGCCCGCCATCCCTCCCGACACGCAACCGGGCAAGACGATCATCCCCGGTCAGACGATCTGCTGACGGCGGAGCGCCGCGTCACGCCTCGTACGAAGCATCGACGCCCACGAACGGGTTGTGGCGTTTCTCGTGGCCGATCGTCGTCGGTCCTCCGTGCCCCGGCAGGACCAGCGTGTCATCGGGCAGCGGGAAGAGCTTCTCGTGGATGCCCTCGCGCAATTGGGTAAAGCTGCCGTCGGGGAAATCGGTGCGGCCGATCCCCTCCCGAAATAGAACATCCCCTCCGAAGACGTAGCTCGGCTCGCTCCCGCGCCAGATGAAAACAATGTGTCCCGACGAGTGGCCGGGAATCTCGAACACCTCGAGCTCGAAACCGGCCGCGCGGTAGATGTCCCCCTCATCGAGCAGTACGTCTGCCGGGGGGCTGACGATGGCCATGCCGAACGGGGCCGAGAGATTGAGCACCGGATCGCTCAGCTTGGGCTCCTCGTGGCGGCCGATCACCAGGGGACAGTCGGGCCAGCGCTGTTTCATCGCGCCGTTGCCGGCGATGTGGTCGGCATGGCCATGCGTGTTCAGGATGGCGGCCGGCGTAAGTCCTTCCTGGTCGAGCAGTTCTAGGATCAATTCTGGCTGCAAGCCGGGGTCGATGACCAGGCAATCGTCGCGCCCTGCAAGCTGGGCAACATAGGTATTCTCACCGAAGGGTTCGGAGACGATCGTCCCCAATCGAAGCTCAAGGGGACTCACGTTTTGGGCTCCTGCGAATTCGACGGACTGGGTAGGTTGTGTGGCCACGCCGCGATACGCCGTCGATTCGGTTTCTGTGGATTGCACAAACGCCGACGCCCGCGACAGGCATTGTAAATTCCACCCTCCAGCAAGGCGATAGATACCAGGGAAAGCACACCAGTAAGGCGGCGCGCCACGGACTCTGTTGTGGGCGACAAACCGTCGCTACAGAAGCAGTTGCGCGTGGCAGGTAGTAGCAGTGGGTCCTCCTCGAGGCGTCGAGGCACGACAGTTGCTCTACCGCAAGGCTTGGCGCACGACGCGTCGACCTGCAACCCCGTTGCCCGCAGGGTGCCCGTCGCCACGGATCGGGTGCGTACGAACCAACGCTTCAGGAGGAAGCCGGATGATATCCTTCAAGCTAGGGCGATCGCTTTCGATCGCCGTGGCGGTCAGCGCATGCCTTGAGGCCTCGGCGATCGCCCAGACGAACGCCACTTCGGGGGCCGCGGCACTTCCTCCTCAACTTCGCAGCTCGCAACCACTGCCGACCGGTACAGGCGGTTATGTCGGCGGGGCGGGTCAGCAGCCCCGCAGCGTCCCGACGCCCCACCAGCAGTCGTTCCAGCAGCCAACGTATCAAGCGCCGGCGATGAGCCAGCCCGCCTACCGGTTGGCGCAACAGCCTGCCGCGCCGACGCAGACGGCCGCCACCGCGCCCATCAATCAGACCGCGGCGACTAGCACACCGGCCAACAGTGCGAGCATGGCGCCGGCCGGCACCTCATCAGCGGCCGTCAATCCGCGCGGATTGGATCTCAGCCCGCAACCGGGCGAGCATCCATTGATGCCCGCGCTGCGCTGGGCCAGCGGCGGCATGGATGATCTGCGTACGATCCAAGATTACTCTTGCACCTTCTACAAACGCGAACGCATCGACGGCGAGCTGGGCGAGTATCAGTCGATGTTCGTCAAGGTGCGCCACAATCCGTTCAGCGTGTACATGTTCTTCCTCGGTCCCGGTAAGCTGCGCGGCCAAGAGTGCATCTTCGTCCGCGGCCAGAACAACGGCAATCTGCTTGCTCACCCGACCGGGTTCCGCAAGACGGTGGTCGGCACGGTCTCCCTCGATCCGACGGGTATGATCGCCATGAGCGGCAACCGCTATCCGATCACGGAAGTGGGCGTGCTCAACCTGGTCGAGCGCCTGGTCGAGATCGGCGAGCGCGACACGCAATACGGCGAATGCGAGGTGCAGTTCTTCCAGGGCGCGAAGATCAACAACCGCGACTGCACCTGCATCCAGGTGATCCATCCCGTGCCGCGACGCAACTTCTTGTTCCACTTGGCGCGGATCTTCGTCGACACCGAGTTGAACATGCCGGTGCGATACGAGGCCTACGACTGGCCCGAGAAGCAGGGTGGTCCCCCAGTGCTGACCGAGGAATACACCTACTTGAACTTGAAGCTGAACAACGGCTTCACCGACGCCGACTTCAGCACGGACAACCCGTCGTATCAGTTCAAATAGGCGCGCCGTCCACCACACTTGCGACACTGGGTGGGGTTCTTGAGACCCTTTCACCTGCCGGGCCGCTTTGGCCGACAGCATCAACGCTCAGGGAGAGCGTCCGTCCTGTCGGCGGCATGAGGTGTTGCACGGACTTCAGACCGAGGCAGTGATCGCCATGCGCCGTTTGCTACGCATGGAGTCCTTAGAAAATCGTGCGCTCTTGAGCGGCGGATCCTTGGCGAGCTATCGCCTGGCGAGCGCCGTCCAAGGCGATGCGCCCGCCGCCACGGTCCAACCTCTTGTCGCGGAGCAACCCGCGCAGATCGGCAGCGTGGTAGTTCACCAGGCGGCTGCCGACTCCCTCTTCTCCACGGGGCTTGCTGCCGAGCTTCCCAGACAGCCTGAGCCGGAGTTATCCTCGCTCAACGCCCCTCTCCGTGTCGACCTGCCCCTCGCGGAACCGTCGAGCGTCGACTCGCCCGATTCGCCCGATTCGCGGATCTGGTGGCGTCACTTCTTTCTCGCTTCGACCGATACGCGCTGGGATTGGGTGGCACAGACACAATGGTACGTGCCCGCCGAAAACCTGCTGTCTTATTCCATGTCCTCCGATCTTGCCAACCCGACGGCGGTCGCCGACCAGACCTTGTGGAATATCGAGGCCTCGTCTGCTGGAATCATCACGGGAATGGCCGTCACCAGGCTTTCGTCTGACCCGATTCCGACGCAAAAGACCATGACGGGCTACATCTCGCCCGGCGGTCAGATTCGCATCGAGTTCACGAAAACCGGCGAGCCAGCGATTTCCGGTGTCGGGCAGATGCGTTATCGGGATCATGCCTGGCAAATGGAAATGCAGATGGCCTCGAGTGCCGATCAGATCCTCTCACACTGGGCCTATATGGTGCAGGCCACGGCCAACACCGTTCCACCCGAACCGCTCGATCCCCCGCCAGGCAGTTCCTTATCGGAAGATTGGCGCTGGCTGAAAGAGACACGCTGGGCGTTCGTCGATCGAGGACTGTTTGGCACCGAATCCGAGGTCGGACTCTTTGAGATTACCTCTTTCAAAAGTGGCTACTTCTGGGGTACCGGCACCGCGTATGGCTCGCAGCCGTTGAACGTCTTCGGTTCCGTCACCCCCGAGGGCAATCTGCTTTTACTCTTCTCGGTCAACGGCGCGGATGCCATCTCGCGCACTGGGTACATTCTCGATGGAGTCGGCGGCGCTACGATGAGCTTCCGCTCTTACGATGGTTCGAGCGGCATCGGCAGCGCGCGACTGATCGGTGGTTGATTCACGGGTTGCCCTTCGCGCACGGCGGGCAGAATCAGACCGCGTTGCGCCACGACACCTGGCGAGCGTGTCTTCGCTCGAGCAAGCGTGGCGGTGACGTTATCTTTTCCGCCACGCGGTACCAGGCTATCGATATCGTCGCGGAAAGTCGTCGTTGCGCTGGAATCGCCCGGGGCCATATTGCAGATCGGCGGGTTGCAGGCGGCCGATCAAAAAGGGGCGCGCGAACAACACTCCTGCCACAAAGCCACCGATATGTGCCGCATAGGCGATGCCGTCGGCCTCGGCGCCTCCCCCCAGCAGACCAAGTCCGCTGATCAACTGAAAGAGAAACCAAAGTCCGACCGCCATATAGCCCGGAATCTCGGTCACGACACGGAACAAAAGCACCCGCACGCGACGACTCGGGCAAAGGGCCAGATAGGCCCCCATCACGCCCGAGATCGCCCCCGATGCCCCCAAGCTGGGAATCATGCTGCCAGGCCCATGCAGATTCATCACGACATGACACAACGAGGCGATGATGCCCGTCAGCAGATAAAACACAAGGTAGCGCGCGTGCCCCATGCGATCTTCGACGTTGTCACCGAAGATCCAGAGAAACCACATGTTCCCCAGCAGGTGCGCCACGCCGCCGTGCATGAACATCGAAGTCAGCAGGGTAAAATAAACCGAGCCGGGCGTCGGCTGCAGACCAGGTACCTCGTAGCGCATGCCCGTGGCCGGATCGGTCACGACGCGATCCTCGGTCACGATATCCTTGCCGGTGCGGATCTCGGCTGGCACGGTGGCCAGGCGATACGTGAAGCGTTCGTTGGCCCCCAGGCCTTGCAAGACAACGAAGACGAACACGTTCAGGCCAATGAATACGAAATTCACCACCGGCAGGATGCGGCGGTCAGAGTTGTCGTCGCTGATGGGCAGGACCATGCGATGCTCCGTAGTACGAGGGGGGGCGCCGCTGGAGGATGACGCACGGCAGACAAGTTCGCAAGCTCTCGTGGCGCATCAAGGTCTCTCCCACGCCATCGGGAGAGACCGACACGGAATATCTACTAGCGCGGGGTCGGCGTGGCAGACAATTGATCGGCGGGCAGGAACGCGCCCGATTCCACGACGGGAGCGGCGACGGCGGCCTCGTCCGTGCTGATGTACAGCTTGCGCAGCGACTGCATCGAGTCGGGCAGCACGTCCTCCAGGCTTTCATCCGCGTACGTTCGCACGAAGACCTTTTGCGCCCAGTAATAGAAGCCGCGGAACAGGTCCTTCATCGACATGTGCCGCACGAGCCGCCACATCCGCGCGGGGCTGGAGAGATAGAAGCGGAAGTACGCGCGGCTGCGCACCTGGTGCATATCGGCGCCGTAGGCCTCGGCGTACCAACAGGTCGCCGCGTAATAGTCGTGCAGCACGACCTTGCGCAGGGCCTCGGCGTTCTCGGCATAGGCCACGTCGTAGATCGGCGTGCCCGGCTGCGGCGTGACCAGATTGAACACGGCGTGGGTCAATTTCGAGCGGACGGCGAAATTGACCGTCTGCTGCATTTCTTCCGGCGTCTCGGTGGGAAAGCCGAGCATGAAGAACCCCTTGACCATCACGCCGCGATCCGACATCCAGTCGATCGCCTGCAGCAGTTGCCCCAGACGCAGCCGCTTCTTAATCATGTCTTGCAGGCGCGGGGTGACTGTTTCGATCGCCACGGCCACCTCGTACATGCCCGCATCGACGAGGGCCTGTACTCCCTCTTCGTCGAGAATGTCTCCGCGCAGGCCGTTGGGAAAGCAGATGAACAGTTTGTGCCTGGCGAGCCCGCGGCAGATCTCCTTCATGCGCCGCGAATTCATATTGAAGATGTCGTCGACGATCTGCAATTCGTCGATGCCATAGCGGTCGCGCAGCAACTCGACCTCGGCCAGCACATTCTCGGGGGAGCGGCCGATGAACTTCTTGCCGAAGATGTCGTGGCAATAGGTACACAAGAACGGGCAGCCGCGCGAGGTGAAGATCGGCGCATAGCGCTTGCCGCGCATGTTGCCGTTGTTGTTAATCCGCCGGGCGTAAGCGTCGAAATCGACCAGATCCCAGGCCGGAAAGGGAATCGCGTCGAGCGACTCGACCCGACCGACCATGGTGCGCGCCCCCTCACCTCCACCGCAACCGTTGGTCACGTAGCCGCCATCGGCCTGGCGGTGCGTCAGGCCCAAGATGTCGTCGAGCCGATCGGAGCCCTGCCACCAACGTTCGACCGTGATCGGAAAACTCCAATCGGCCTCGCCGTCGAAGATCCAATCGTAGAGATCCGTCTCGATGATCTTGTCGCGGTTGGTCGTGCCGTGGGCGAAGGGGCCGCCCAGGGCGATCTTGGCCTTTGGCAACAGCCGCTGCACCAGGTCGGCAATGCGGGCCGATTCTTCCGCCTCGAAGTTGAGCGCCGACAATCCCACGACATGGGGCCGAAACGTCTCAAGCTCCTCGCGCATGTCGCTGTAGCGGCGCTTGTCGAGCCAGTTGTCGTCGACGCGCACCTCGATCGCATCGCCGAACTTTTCGCGCAAGGTCGAGGCCAGATAGAGCACCCCCAGCGGCGGCGACGCAATGGGCAGCGTGACCGGCTGGTACGGCTTGATCAGCAAGACGCGCAGTTTCTCGTTGCGCGAACAGATCATGACGGTGACGCCCTGGAAGTGGTCTGCCTACGGGGGCGGAAGCAGAACCAGCAAGCCAGGACGCCAGCCCCCGCCTGGATTGCCTCGTGTTTCCCCCCGTAACACGCTAACACGTACCACGCATATTTCAACAAAAAGGGGCGCCAGATCGGCAGTTTGGGCGGTTTAAGTGGCCGAATCACGCTGCTCCTGCACGCGGCTTGACCCCGGACACGCTACCGGACGGATCGCCGGAAGTGCTCACTTACCGTTTCATTTACGGCAGGAGGAACCCGCTGGTATCGGTTTCGGTCTCGCCGGCAGCGTGATCGGTGAGCACGTCCTCGAGCAGGTTGTAGATGTACCAGTCGAGGTCGCCGGCGCCGCCGGTGAGCTGGTCGATCGACTCGTCGTCGAAAACGGTCGTGCCGGGAATCAGGTACGTCGTTCCATTGGCCCCTCCTGCGATGCCTGTCAGATGCGCGATGCGATCGGCGTAGGTGTTGCCTGAAGTCCACTCGGCGTGGATGGCCAGGAGCGCTGCCGAATTGAGGTCGAAGTACGTGTGATCGGCGATGAGCAAGTCTTCGCCCGCGTCTCCCTGCAGGGTATCGACGCCGTTGCCGCCGGCGAGCAGATCGACACCGGCTCCGCCGTTCAGGCTATCGCGTCCGTTCGAGCCGCTCAGGATGTCGTTGCCGGCGCCTCCCAGCAGGGTATCGTTGGCCTCGGCGCCGTCGCCACCGATGAGCAGATCGTGATCGTTTCCACCGTCGATGAAGTCGTTGCCGTGGTGGCCATAGATGCGATCGTTGCCGTCGTCGCCGTAGAGCCAGTCCGCGCGACCTTCGGCCCCATCGCCGCCGTCGCCCAGGATCGTGTCGTCGCCGAGTCCGCCCCGAATCGTATCTTTACCCCCCTCGAGGCCGTCTCCTTCGATCAGGTCGTGGCCGGGGCCGCCGATGAGCGAGTCGTTTCCTTCGGCGCCATCCCCTTGCGCACCGATAAAATCGCCGCGCAGAATGTCGTCGGCAGCGCCGCCGATGAGCGTGTCGTGGTGCCGACCTCCTTCGAGCGTGGCCGCGATCGTCGCGAGCAGGCCGGCATCGAGCCGATCGTTGCCGTTGCGACCGAAGGCCAGCACGCGCCCCGTCACGCCCGAGATCGTCTCGACCAGATTGACCGACGCGCCGGCCAGGGTCGCCGTAGTCACCTTCACGCTGTCGGGTCCGGTCTGCTCGAAGAAAACGACATCGTTTCCACCGGTCCCGTCCCAAACGAGATCGCCCGCGACATTTTGCAGGCGATAGACGATGATCGAATCGCTGGCCACCCCCTTGCCGCTGGCGGCGTCGGTGACGGTGACGCGCACGTTGTAGACGCCCGAATTGGCGAACGTGTGCGCGACCGTCACGTTATTGCCGTTGACGGTCTGATCGATCGTGCCATTGCCATCCCAGTCGATGGCAAAATTGAAACCGGCGGCCTCGAGCGAATCGCTGTGCGAGGAGGCACTGAAGAAGAACTCCGGCGCCTCGGTGGTTTTGACCAGGTCGGGGCCCATGACCGTGGCAACGGGCGGAATGCTCAGACGATACTCGCCGATGCCGGAGACCGCCTCGACCACGATCTGGTACGTGCCTGCCTCTGGCGCCGTAAACGTCAGCCGGGCGTTCTTGCCATCCGAGCCCGAGTTGTCATCGCTGGCCAGCACCACGCCCGCCGCCGTGCGAATGACGAGCCGCGGATCGAGCGTATTCGATGAGCCAGCGCCATCGAACAACGTTTCGGTCAACACAGTAATGGTCTCGCCCTCGGCGAGCGTCACTTGATAGAGATCCTCGTGCGTCGGCACGATCGCCGACGCAATGATCGAACCTTGCACGCGGAACTCGGCGAAGAAGGGTTGGCCCGGCACGGGCACGATGATCGTCAGATCGATCGGCAAGGTGAGCTGTAGCTCGGGGCCGACCTGAATCAACGTCCCGGCGCTCACCGATTCGTTCTCGGCCATCAGGCCATCGATGGCATCGGTGCCGGTATAGAACCCGGGCACGTCGACCGACGCGATTCCGTCGGTCGTGATGACGGTCAACTGATCGGCCGCGAAATGGCCCGCGGCATCGACCGGCACCGGAAAGCTAAAGCCGCTAAAACGCAGATTACGCAACGCGGCGTATCCCTCGGGCACAAGGATCATGCCAGCAATATCGGCCGGCAGATTGTCGGGCAAGAACGGCCCCGGCTTCTCCAGCACGTCGAGGTTGGTGCCATCGAGAAACTGGATCTGCCCCTCTTGAATCGACGCTCGTACAACCCCCTGCAGCTTGCCCGTGAGACTGCCAGGCGCCTGGGGAAAGACACTGACCGAGAAAGAGCCATTGGCCGCTTTCAGCCTGCCCGAGACGGTGATCGAAGTCTGCACCGCATCGAGCTGGAAGTCGATATTGCCGGAGATCGGTAGACGATCGACGATGCCGAGGGCCTCGTTGACATCGTTCAGGCTGCGTAGTGGCTGACCGGTGACATCATTGGCCTCGGTCTCGAAGACGGCGGCGCGCGTTACCACCAGGCCGTACTCGCCTTGCGTGCCCGACGTCAACCGCAGGCGATAGACCCCCGGCTGCGTCACGAGATAATCGACGATCGCAAGATCGGTATTTCGCGTCTCGCTCCCCAAGGGACTGGCCGTGGCCGTGGCGACGACGGTAGTGCCATCGGGGCCGATGAGTTGCAGCAGCTCGCCGGAGAAATCGGCGCCCGACTGCCCGCGCAGAGCGATGTCGATCTTGCGTCCGACGTCGGCCGTGAGGTCCAGCGTGTAGACATCGATTTCCTGTCCCACCATGCTAAACTGCAAGCGATCCAGCGGAGTGACATCGCTGCCGATGCCGGCCGCCACGATGTACTTGATCTCTGGCTGCGGCCAGTTGATGGTCAGAATCTGCGATTGCCCAGAGGCGAGCGTGTTGCTGGTCACCTCCTGCAACAAGGTCCCATCGGCCTTGTAGGCGCGCAGATACGCCCGGTCGGCCGAATCGTCCGAACCGACCGCGATCGAAACCTGGTTCGTGGGCACGGTGAACGTCGCCTTGAACTCGGGGCCACCTCCCCGCCAGCCTGCGGCGCCGCTGGTCGTGCTGCCAAAGACGCGCGACCCCGTGGGGGCCGTAAAGCTCGCGTTCATCGCGCGGACATTGCCGTTCGAGGGCAACTCGACCAACGTCACGCTGGGGAGCACCGTGTTGAGAATCGTATTGTGGGCGTAATTGTCCGGCTCGAGCGTCACGAGCGAGGAGACCGCGTTGCTTTGACCGATCACCGCCAGGCGGCCGTTGCCAATGTCGATCTTCGACAAGTCGATCGCCAGCGGATTGGCGGCCGAGGAGTCGTTCGCCTCGACCAGCGCATTGCGATAGATGTCCACACGATAGGTCGTCGGCTGATCGGAAGTGACCAAGGCCACCACCGTACCGCCGGCCCCCGAGGCCGCAACGGCCGTCGTGGCGGCCAGCCCCGTGCCGGGGGCTACGACCAGCGACGTGAGGTCGACCAACTGCACGCTCATCGTGGCGGCGGGATTGTCGGGCACGACGCGCACCGAGAGCGATTCGCCCGCCGAACGCGCGAATGCAAAACGGTCGATATCCCCCACGATGTCGATCGTGCCAATGTTGTTCAGACTGCCGAACACGGCCGAGCCGAGGGGCTCGAGTCGCGTGAATGGCAAGGCGTCGGACTGCGTCGCATCGAGCATGAATTCGCCCGAATACTCCACCGACGGATTGCCGTAGACGTCGGTCAGCGCGCCCGCGACAAGCCGGATCCCCAGTTCGCCATCACGCGTGATGCCGGCGATCTGGTAGGCGACAGTATCGGCATCGACGATCGAGAAGCCGGTGACGAAGCCCTGGCTCAGCTCGAGATCGTGAATGCTCACGCTGCCCGGAGCGATGGGTTCGTCGACCGAGATCTCGATCATCGTCAGGGGCAGGGTGACCCGCGACGCGTCGACCGGCAGGGTGGCCACCACGTGCATGGGAGCCAGATCGTAGCGAAACTGCGCCGAGAACGCGGCATTGCCCATCAAATCCGACTGCCGCAGAATGGCGCCGGCGGCGATCGTCATGGTCTGCACGCCCTGCGCGGTGACGGGCGAGGTCGTGAAATTGAAACGCACGGTGTCGGCATCGATGAACGTGCGCGACGTCGCCGCGATACCGTTGACCTGGAAGTCGCTGGCCTGCACGCTCGCCTGCTGATAGGCGTTCGACCAGTCGACCATGAACTGCGTGGGGGGGGTCGTGACGACCGAACCGATCGCCGGCGAGGTGCTGGAAACGCGCATGCCCATCTTCTGCAGGGCGCCAAAGGCGTTCAGCCGGCCGCCGGTGACCGTGACATCTTGCATGGCGGCGGTCTGATCGACGCCGGCCAGGATCGCCGCGCGAACTTCCTGGTAGGTGGCGTTCGGAAACTTGTCGAACAACAAGGCGGCGACGCCGGCGACGTGCGGCGTCGCCATCGAGGTGCCATTGTAGTTCGAGTAGGTGTTGTTGGGCGTGGTACTCAAGATCGCCTGGCCCGGCGCGCCGAGATCGACCGTCACCTTGCCGAAATTCGAGAAGCTCGCCAGGGCATCGGTACGGGTCGTCGCCGCCACCGAGATCACGCTGTCGAGGTCGTAGCTCGACGGATAGTGCGGAATCAGATCGGTATCGCTACTGTCGTTGCCCGCGGCGGCGACGAAGAGGATGTTCTGCGTGGCGCTGGCCGCCATGGCATCGCGCAGGAAGCTCGAGAAGCCGCCGCCCCCCCAACTGTGGTTCGTCACCACGACGTTGATGCCATGGTCGCGTTTCATCATGGCGGCGTAGTTGATCGCCTCGATCGCGTCGACCGTGCCCCCCTTGCCATTGGCCCCGAGGAACTTGAGCGCCATGATCTTGGCGTTCCAGTTCACGCCAGTGACGCCGACATTGTTGTTGCCCACCGCCGCAATCGTACCGGCCACATGCGTACCGTGACCGCGATCGTCGAAGGGATCGTTGTCGTTGTTGAGGAAGTCCCAGCCGTGGATATCGTCGATGTAGCCGTTGTTGTCGTCATCGATACCGTTGCCGGGAATCTCGCCGGGATTCACCCACATGTTGGCGGCGAGATCCGGATGGTTGTAGTCCACGCCTGTATCGACCACGCCGACCACCACGCTGCCAGTGCCGGTGTGGATGTCCCAGGCCTCGGGTGCGTCGATATCGGCATCGACGACACCCCCCGACTGCCCCGTGTTGTGCAGGCCCCAGGTCGACGTGAAGCTGGGATCGTTGGGAATCGTCGCGTCGAGGCCGACGACGAAGTCGGGTTCGAGGCGTCGGAAGCCTGGCATCCGCGCCAACTCGGTCTGCAACACATCGAACGAGATATCCGGCCGCGACTCGATGAAATACTTGCCCTGCGTTCCCCCAATGACGCGGCGCAGCTCGGTCTGGGCGAACGAAGGTCCTACTAACGGCGCGGCCGTGGCAAAGCGTTCGGCGACCGAGGTTTTGGCGATGCCGACGTCGAATTCCGCAATCCAGCGACCGGCAAAGGTCTGCACGCGCTCGCCCGCCCAATCGATGGCCACGATGGCCGGATCGATCGAATCGAACGCTTCGGCCGGGGCAGAAACCGAGAGGAGCCGGCGCTCTTCGAGCCATTCGTGCCCGGCACGACGTCCGCCGTTGAAAAACCGGTAAGTTCGCCGTCGCCCCCGCTTCCCTTCCGCCTTGGTCATGACTGCTCCGCCCGTTCGTGATGCATGAAGCCCGCGCTCACGTCGAATCAGGGAACCAGACTCAGAATGGGCCGAGTCGACTCGGCCGCGAGGTGGCGTCTCTCACCGCTGGCCGGGAATCCGCGCCAGTGGAAGGCAATCGAAGGCGCAAGCGACCACGGCGTGCGGCAAAGCCGAATGTGGCAGCGGAAGTGCGGCCCCCCGCAGACGTCGTACGTTTTCCCCCTCTGGGAAACGCCCTGATCGGCGAGCCCTCTTCCGCCTGCGCACGTGTGCCCGGCATTGCTTGCGGTGGGGTGGAGCCGGCGTGCGATGCCCCCTGTGGCCGCCGCCTCCACAAGCTTTGCTTCCCTCGACGCTTCCTTCCCCGAAAGCGTCACGTAGAGCCTCTGTTCCGTGGCAATCGGCGACCGAGCCCCCTCCCGAGACATCCACCTCAGGAATAGTCCCTACCGATTACCGGGGCTAACCATAGCGACTCGTGCCCGGCAGTGCAAACTTTTCCTGCAACAAAAGTTGCGACCGAAATGCTGCGCAACAAAATCGACTTAGTGGTCATTCCGTAGCGCCTCGAGCAGCAGATCGATTTCCTCTCGGGCCGTATAAAGATGGCCCGAAACCCGGATCAGCTTTCGCCCCTTCCACTCGGTGGCGGCGATCTCGATCTTGTGCCGCTCCCACAGCCGTTGTTGCAAACCACGCAGGTCGGATGTCTGCACTTCGACGGCTGCCATCGTGCCGTACCAGGCCTCACTGTCGGGGCAGAGCGGTTTCGATAGGCTCCACGCCAGAAGTTGTTCGCGTGCGTAGCGCGCCAGCTCGTGCCCGTACTGACGGAACGTCTCGATCCCTTGTGACTCGAGGAATTCAATCGCGGTCGGAATCGCGAGAATGCCCGAGGGATCGCGCGTGCCGACCCAATCGAACTCGTCTTGCCAGCGGCCGAACGGCCCCCGCGACGTGTGTCCCCAACTCATGACGGCCGGACGTATGGCCTGTTGCCGGCGGGGGTGGGCATAGAGGAAGCCCGTGCCAAACGGAGCACAGAGCCACTTGTGACAGCTCACGGCGTAGTAATCGCAATCGAGACGTCGCAGGTCGAGCTCGCGCATCGCCAGCGCATGCGGACCATCGACGGCCACCGCGATTCCCTGCTCCCGCGCGCGCCGGCAGATCGCTTCGATGGGCAACACGACTGCCGTGGGCGAGGTAACGTGGCTCACCACGAGCAGCTTCGTCCGCCCGGTCACGGCCGCAAAGAGCTTGTCGATCAGCTCTTCCGTCGTCGTCAGTGGATCGGGGAGTTCGGCGATCACCAACTTCGCGCCGGCACGTTCGCACGTCGTGTGCCACAGGCGCAGGACGGCGCCGTATTCGTGATCGGTGGCGACGACCTCATCACCAGCAGCAAGCGGGAAGCTTTGCGCCACGACATTCATGGCCGCCGTCGCATTGTCGACAAAGACGAGATCGCCCGCCTTGCAACCGACGAAGCGCGCCAGGCGCTCGCGGACATGATCGAGCCGCGCGTCGAGCTGACGGATGAAGAAATCCATCGGGTTCGCTTCGAGCTGCGCAAACCAGCGTTGGCGCTCGTCGATGACCGCGCGCGGAGCGGGTCCAAAGCTGCCGTGGTTCAAATAGACGACGTCGGGCGCAAGCCCCCAGGCAGCGCGGAGCGGACGGGGGTCGTGAGCGGAACGTTCGAACATGGGCGAAAAGGTCCTCCCGTGGTCAGGCAGAGGTCGTTGCCGATTCTACGCCCCGCACCAGGGAGCCGCAGGGGGCAGGCAAGGTTCACGGCGATTTTGAGTCCACGACGATCAGTCGCTAGAATGCCCCTCATGGAACAGAATCTGATGGACCAAAACGTCCGCGCGAAGCGGGCCGCCGCGAAGCCGTCGTCCGTGTGGAAGCTGGCCGCCGTCGTGGCGCTGATCGCCGCCTTCGTACTTGATTGGGTGGGACTGCAGGTCTTTCGCGATGGCATGTGGCAGCGTGCCCATCCTTCGCCGCGCGTGCCGCAGTTGGGCAATATCGAGCTCGCCTGGACGGCGCTGGCCCTTTACCTGTCGATGATCCTCTTCGCGCTCTCCTTTGCGATGGCCTCGCGAGGGACGCCCCCCCGGGTCGTTCGGGCGTTGGGCTGGCTTTTTGGCGCGGGACTGGTGGCCGTCGCGCTGATGGTGCCTGGCACGTACTTCTGGGCCACGCGCACCACCCCCGATGAAGACGCGGTATCACAGCCGGGCGGAGACTGGAGCTCGGACGAGAATGCCGGCGACGCGTATTGACGCGATCCCACGCGAGGGTGGCCGGTGCGTGGCCATCGCCGGCACGAACATTCCGCGACTCGTAAACCGCGCCCAAGAACAGGGGCTTTGTCCAGCACGACAGAAAATCACCGTAGGTGAACGCCGCTGAAGGTGGACGGGCAGGTGCATGGCAAACGAAGACTGCTTAAGCCCAGTCGAGTCCCGTTTCGCGGCGCAGGCGTTCGTCGAACTCGCCGAGCAGGCCGCCAATCACGCGCCAGCCCGTCCGCTTGCGGACTTCGATATCGCCTTGCCGGTTGATGCGCACGAGCGTCTCGTCGTCGACGCCCGAGCGATGTAGCTCGTCGGGATGCAACTCGTCGGGAGTCACGACGCGCGACAGTGTCTTGCCTGTCAATTCGATGAATTCCATGGGCCACCTGCGGCTCTCGAGATGGCGGGAACATGCCTGCACTCCCGCGCGACGGGTCTATCATAGTCGAAGGGTGCCAGCCTACCAGCCATGTGGGTGGGTATTTCGCGCGGCCGTGGAAGGACATGCTTCGTCGGCCCATCGCCTCCGTGGCCAGGGCTTCCTGGAAAACCCGTCACGATGCCGAAACGTGGCGCTAGTCGTGCTGGGTGAGGCTGGCCTGCGGCAGACGCGCGCGGACCGCCTCGGCCAGACGCAGCATGGCAGGCACGTCGAGTTCCTCGGCACGCGTCGTCTCGCCGAAGGCGAGCGAGGCCATCAGGTCGTCGACGGCGGGCTTGTCGAGTTGCGGCTTGAGCGTGGCGACGAGCACGCCGCGCAGAAACTTCCTCCGGTGTAGGAAAATGGCCCGCACGAAGTCGTGAAAGAAACGTAGCTCGGTGATCTCGCGTCGGCGTTCTGGCTCGAGCGTGAGCCGAATGATGGCGGACGAGACCTTGGGGCGTGGCCAGAATACGGTGGGCGGCAGAACGCGGATCAGCTCGATGCGACATTGGCTCTGCAGCCAGACGCTCAGCGCGCTGTAGTCCTTCGAGCGGGGCGAGGCCATGATCCGATCGGCCAACTCCTTTTGGATCGTGATCGTCATCGAGCAGGGCACGATTTCGGTCAACAGCAGGTTCGAGATGATCGGCGTGGCCACGTTGTAGGGCAGGTTGGCCACGAGCTTGAGTTGCCGGCCCGGCTCCTCCCGCACGCGCTCGGTCACGACGCGCAGCACCTCGGGATTGAGCGTGTTCTTGTTCTTGAGGATGTCTTGCCGCAGAAGATCGACGTGCGGCAAGTCGGCCAAAGTCTCGCTGGCGAGCTGGTGGAGTTGAGTGTCGACCTCGACGGTGACCAAGGCCGCGACCTGCGGGGCCATGAGCACCGAGAGGGACGCCGTGCCGGTCCCCACCTCGAGCACGACGTCGTCGCGCGTCAGTTCCGCCGCCTCGATGAGCAGATGCTGCAGATTGAGGTCGATCAGAAAGTTCTGGCCGTAGCGCGTTTTCGGGTGCAGCCCCACTTCGTCGAAGCGCTGCCGCAAAAACGATCGTGTCTGGTGATGTTCGGATCCTGAGGGCATGCTTTACCTGACGGTCATCGCGGCGAGTTGACGTTCGACGTACTTGGCCAGCAGATCGGTCTCGATATTCACGCGATCGCCCACGCGCAGGCGACCGAGCGTCGTGACCGCGAGCGTGTGCGGGATCAGGGCCACGCTGAAGCTGGTCTCGTCGACGTCGACCAGCGTGAGGCTCACGCCGTCGACCGCGACCGAGCCTTTCGAGGCCATCTGCCGGGCCAGCTCGCGCGAGACCTCGACGACCAAAGTCGACCACTCCCCTTCGTCGCGCCGCGCGGCGAGCGTGCCGGGGCCATCGACGTGGCCCGTCACCAGGTGCCCGCCGAGGGCATCGCCCAGCTTGAGCGAACGTTCGACGTTGACGTCGCTGCCGGGCCGCAATGCGCCGAGATTCGTGCGAGCGAGCGTCTCGGGCCCGGCATCGAAACCGAGCCGCTCTTCCGCGACGTCCACTACCGTCAGGCAGCACCCATTCACCGCGATGCTATCGCCGAGGCGGGCCGCGGCCGCCAGCGTCGGCATGCTCAACACGAGCCGGCAGCCCGGCGGTGCGTCGCGCACCTCGAGCACCGTGGCCATGGCTTCGACAAGTCCGGTGAACATGAAGTTAGCGGGGGGTTAAATGCGATGGTTCGCGGTTTGAGTACGTGAGCGTGAGAATCCGTTACCGTTGGCCGGTCGGAACGGATTACTTCCCGGCAACTCGGCCAAGTACACGGTGCGCGGCTAGAACAGCGGATCCTCATGCGGTTTGCGCTGGACGAACTCCTGCCAGACGTAACGAATCGGGCCGGAGAGGGCAAAAGCCACGCACACGATGGGCACCGCATAGCCGCGAATGACCATCACCACCACCAGCGCGAACAGCAAGGCCACCACGTGGCCGAAGCTGCGCTCGCCCCGCAACACCTGGTTCACCACGTGCGGGTAGGGAATGCGCGAGACCATCAACACCGCCACCAGCACGGCAAACAATGGCAGCACCATCTGCAGAGCAATATCGAACTGCGCAGCATAGACCAGGGTCGTGTCTTCCTTGCGCAAGGTGTAGAAGAGGATGGCGAAGCTCGCGATGGCGGCGCCGCCGGCTGGCGACGGAAGCCCATGAAAGCTCATGTGGTCGTCGTCATCGGTCGTTTCGACGTTGAAGCGCGCCAGGCGCAGGGCGGCGCAGGCGGCAAAGGCGGCGGCGATCACCCAAACGGCCTCGCGATGCAGGTAGGTGAAGTTGGGACACATCTTCACCAGCAGAATGCCCGGCGCCACGCCAAAGGTGACCACATCGCACAAGCTGTCGAGTTGGGCGCCGAAATCGCTGGCCGCGTTGGCCCAACGGGCCACGTAGCCATCGAGCGCGTCGAAGATCATCGCCAGAAAGATCAACCACGCGCTGAGCATGACGTTCGTCGGATCCTTCACTCCCCCCAGCATGACGCTCACCGCGCGCGAGGCGTCGATCCACGAGGCATCGGGACGCTCAATGCGCGACGCGACCACGATGGCAAAGAAGCCACACACGAGATTGCCCAACGTAAACATCGTGGGCAAGACAGCGATCGTGCGGATGCGCCTCACGTTCTTGTTCCAGGGGTCAGTGGCCAGTGGCCAGGGGTTAGAATTGGTTCCGCTTTTGATCACTGTCCACTAGCCACTACCCCCTGACCACTACTCATACCGTGCCATGATGGTGGCTCCGGCTTTGACGTTGTCGCCGGGCTTGACGTTGATTTTCAGCCCCAGAGAGGCGGCCATCAGCAGTTCGGTTCGCGAGCCCAATTTGATCATCCCGAATTTTCTGCCGCGCTCCAAGACCTCGCCTGGTCGCGTGTCGCAGACGATGCGGCGGGCGATGGCGCCGGCCACCTGGCGCAGGATCAGCTTGCGGTGCGGGGCATCCTCTTCTTCCAGCCCGATCCACATGTTCTCGTTGTGGATCAGGCTGCTTGGGTCGAGGGCGTTGCGAAACTCGCCCGGCGAATAACGCAGCCGGATGACTCGCGCGCGGCAAGGGGCACGATTGATATGCACGTTGAAGATCGAGAGAAAGATCCCGATCCGCACGGCCGGCCCACCGATGAACTCATCGTGCTCGACTTCGGCCACGTCGACGATACGGCCATCGGCGGGCGAAACGTACAACCCAGGCTCCGTGGGGACGCGGCGGGGTGGATCGCGAAAAAAGTACACCACCAAGGCCAACACAATGGCGGTGGGTATCGCAGCCCAAGGGGTTAGCCAGTAACCGAGGACGAAGGTGATCGCCGCCAGCGGCGCCCCCATCAGGAACAACTCGGCCAATCCCCAGCGCGCGAAGGGAATGCGCTCGCGCCAGGCAAAGGGGTCGTCGGCCGCTTCCCAGGCGAGGTTTCCCTGATTGCGAAAGAACTTCAGATCGCGCGGGTCGAGCATTGGATGCGGGTAGCCCGTGGGATCCCCCTGCCGCAGGGCCGCCATGCGGGCCACATAGCCGCGGCGAAACGTCCGCAGGTACCAGCGGCGCACGCAGCCCCAGGCCAGCTCGAGCGAGTAGCAATTGCCCCCTCCCGGCTGAATACTGCGGATCTCTGGCGAGAGAGGCTCGGGCTGGGCGCGATGCGGCGCGGTTTGGGCTGGTGCTTCGCTCATGAACCCCAGGTGGTCCGAGTGCCGGCGGGCAGAAATCGCGAGGGGATGGACCTGGGCCCTTCGTCAGACGATGGCCAGGGGCCCGACTCCAGCATCCTATCGGTTGCACCGCAGGTTGAGAAGGAACCGCACAGCGGAATGCGCGGAGAAAGGCCCGTAATTGTGGGCGAAATGACCGTCCGGCGACTAACGCCACTGCCACGGCATCGCGTAAACGCTCGTGCGAATTACAACCGGGGCGGCCTAGGTGGCGTGCCAGTCGCGCAGGCGTGGAAAGCGGTGCGGACGAATCGTGCTTTGTCGGGTGCGACGCGGGCGACGCAACGAACGACGACTGTTCGCGCCACGGATCGGACGGCGTCGCAGACGGCGTGAGAAGGACATGCGCGGCTTCTCAGAAGTGATTCTCGCCGGCCCCCGCTGTCGACGACGAGGGATCGCACCGGCACAGTCGTCTACGATAATCGAGCCCGGCAACCAATGCCACGAAATTGCGCCGCGGACGGCCTTTCAAGCATTTCTCCACGTGCAGGAGGACGGGCAAGTACCAGCCAGGCAAACCGCGGCGAGGGGCGGGGCACCGGAATCACGCCGGGAGGTCCACCACAACCAATTACTCGAAAGCAGTTTACGACATTTAGAACAGCGGCGGCTTGCCGAGCTTGCGGCGAGATCTAACGACGCGTCGTCGGCAGGCCACCGATATTGAGCGAGCGGGCGTCGTCGATGAAGACTTCGTTCGTCGAGCGCCAGAAGAGCGCCTTGCGGAAGGCGGCTTCCGTGCGAGCACCGCCGACCCCCTGCCAGCGCCAGAGCCGTGCATCGGCGCGGCCGTCCCCTTCGATGACGAAGAGATCCTTCGATTGATCGAAGGCCACGCGGTTCGCATGGGCCTGAAAGTTCGCCCCGTCGGGATCCTGGCCTTCGATCTCGGTATCGCCTTCGGCGGTGAGCTCGAAATGGTTCTTCCCGGCGCGATCTTCGACCTGGCGCACCGAGAGTTTTTCGCACGCCATGAGCATGCCCGCGTGTTGGGGCCGGTTGAAATCATCGGGCGTGATGCGTGCCTGCCAGTTCTTTACCGGACCGTAGGTCGTGCGGACGCGCTCGTGAAATTCGAGTTGCCGCTGGCGAATATTGCCGGCGAGCTCGCGATCGAACCATACTCCCAGGTAGTTGAGTTCACTTGGATCGACTGCCCGCGGCGCGCGCGGCGTGCCCCCCGCCAAGGGATTCCCCCCCGAGGTCGGCAGGAAGTTCTCGCCGCCCCCCACGCCCACGCGAGAGAAGGCCGGATCCGACAAGTCGCGGCGCGGACGGCCGACGATCTGGCCCGAGATCATGTCGAGATTCAGATCGGCCAGCTCGAGATGCTCGAGCGACGTGACTTTGCCCAGTTCCATGCTGCTGCTGTCCATCGTCACGCCGCCGCGACAAACGATCTGGGCCACGTCGGGCCGCCCGCCACCGGCGCCCTCGGAGGAGAAGATCACCGGTTCGGTGAGATTCACTTCCATCGACTCGGTACGGACGACCGTGGTGCGCGTGGCCTGGTCATCGAGGCGAGCTTCGATCTGGCGCTCGAAACGTACCGTCCGCCCCGCCAGCGACATGCCGCCTCGCCAGCCCACGACCAGCGGCATGGGCTGATCGAGCGATTGACCATCGGGCGTGCGATCCATCGGCAGCGAGATTCGCCCGGGACCGTCGATCTGCAGATGATTCGTCGTGCGGTTCAGGTTGATGGTGCCCCCTTCGAGCGTCAGGCCGCGGCCTTCGACATGCGCGGGAGAGCCTAACAGCGTGACGAACGAATTCGAGTTGTCGGACTGATTCACGTAGACATCTTCGCCCGTCAGCACGAGGGGCTTGTCGTCGGCGCGGGCCATCCTCGTCTGCTCGATGCGCACGTTCTGACGAACGCGCAAGGCCGAGAGTGTCGGCACATCGCCTCCGACCAACAGCTCGATCTCGAGCAATCCGCCGGCCACATGGAACTTATCCAATGGCACAGCCGGCGCGGGTTTCGCGCCGGCGAGGTTCTCGGCCGGAGTTGCGGGGGATGCCGGGAGGGGCATCGCCGGTGGTTGCACTCCATTGGGTGGCGGCGCGGGATTCGGCGGCACGCCGGACGGGGTGGCCGCGGCAACCACGGCTTCGCCGGCGCGCAAGTCCGGTTCGAACCAGACGCGCAACTCGTCTAGTCGGCCGGTAACCTGCGGCGAAGCGAACTCGACATGGTCTTTGGCCGTCATGCGGCGCGGCAACATTTCAACCCCGGGGCGGTCGCTCGTGTCCCCTGCCGGTTTCGCCGGCCGCTCGGCTGCAAACCAGGCGAAGATCCGATCGGCCGTGATGCGGCCGCGACCTTGCATCTCGAGCAAGGCCCCGCCGGTCATCGCCAGAAGTTGTTCGTTCTCGTGCGGCGCGAATTCGACTCGCGTTTGCCAGGCCGCTCGCACGTGAGCGTTAGGATCGTCGGGCAGGTTCGTCTCGAGTCGTCCCGGCCCGGTCGCCGAGAAGTCTCCCCAGCCGGCCTTGCTTGCCGCGGGGCGGAACCGCAGTTGCGGCGCGGTGATCTCGGTCGTGCCGCGACGCAGAATCGCCTGGGGGCGTCCTTCGATGCTGGCACGGCCATCTTGCAGATCGTACTCGAGTCGTGAGCCACGGGCGTCGACCTCGTTCGTCGGCGAGCGCAACACTACGGGATTACCGCGCGCTTCGATGCGTCCCGGCTCGAGTTTGGGAAACTTCATTCGCGCGCTGAGGCCGTCGGCCGGCGCGGCGGCCGGGGCACCTTCGGCCCTGGCGGGCATGAAATACAACGAGAGTTCCTCGCAATTGAGCGTATCGGCCGGACCGGTGGGAATCAGCCGCACGACGTCGACGCGCTCGTGGAAGCGCGCCACGTATTTCTCGAGATCGAATTGGAAGGGACCGGTGCAGCCGATCTCGAGTGGCTCGCTGGCCGGCGGCGTTGCCGGGGGAGCGGGGGCTGGAGCGGCGCCCCCCTGCTCGCGCCGCAAGGCGGTCGCCTCAATGTGTACCTTCACCTCGCGCACGAGTCGAAAAGAGCGGATGCCCTGGAAGCCGAGCCCCTTCGCTTCGCCTTCGGGGGCGCGGGCCAACTCGATCACGACCTCGCGCCCCGAGCCGTGATTCGGGCCGAAGCGGAAGTCGATCGGATGGGGGCTGACGATCTGGTCCCCTTTGAGCTCGGCGTCGCGGGCATGGATCAGCAGGTCGTCTTCCGGACCGGGGGAGCGCCCTTCGCCCGAGATGGTAAAGGGACCGTCGAGCCTGCCGCCGACGAGGTTGCCGATTTTGCCGCGGCGCAGATCGATCGGTTGGTCGAATTGCAGGAGCGCGCCGCTGGCGGTGCGCAGGATGACGGCGTTCTGGGCGCGTTCCTCTGCCGATTGTTCGCCCCCGCTGGGAAACAACACCATCGTGCAAGGCTTCAGCTCGACGATGCCGTTGCCCAGGTTGTTGTACTCCTTGAGCAGCAGCTTGCCGTGGGGCGTCTCGAGGACCTTGGGATTATCGAGCTCCCAATCTCCTTCCTTGAACCAGCGTGCCAACTCGCGGCGCTGCTGGGGCACCTGGTCGCGGGCCGCTTCGAGTTCGGCATTCGTCACCTCCGAGCGATCGGTCAGATCGGCCGAAGGTTCGATCAGCGGCACGGCCGTCAGCGCATAGACCACGTACAAGGCCAGCACGGCCAGGAAGCTGCCTCCGATGCGTCTCGTGCGAACGAACACGGCGGGCGGGTTACCGGTGAGAACAGTGGGTCAGCGAGACTGTCTGCGGAGAATAAGCGAATCGCGTGCCAGCGCGCTCGGCGGGCGGGGGTTTCTGCGAGCGGCCGGCCGAAACTTCCTGTCCATAAAGCAGTTGAGCGCGATGCCACTTACCGCGCAACGTCTCGTGCGAACCGGTTCGGCGGGGCGCTGCTAGCACGAGCCTTGCAATCCTTACAAAAATCTCTCGGCGATCGCCTGGACCGCGGCCCTTACTCGTAGCTTTGAATCAGGTCGTCCCAGCGGCCCTGCGATTTCAACACCAGCTCGATCGCCTCGCGCACGGCGCCGCGCCCGCCTGGAGCGCTGGTCACGTGGTGAGCCGCGCCGCGCACCTCGGCACAGGCATCGGCCACGGCGACGGCCAGCCCCACCTGGCGCAGCACGGGCAGGTCGGGCAGGTCGTCGCCAATAAAGCAGACCTGCCCCCACGAGAGCCCCAGGTCGCGCGCGATCTCGGCCACGACGGCCGTCTTGCGCTCCATGCCCTGACGAATGATCTCGATGCCGAGTTCCGCGCAGCGCACCTCGACGATGTGCGAGCTGCGGCCGGTGACCACGCCAAAGCGATATCCGGCGCGCTGCCAGAGCTTGATGCCCGAGCCGTCGCGGATGTGAAACTGCTTGGTTTCGATGCCCTGATTGTTGAAGATCACGGCGCCATCGGTCAGCACGCCATCGACGTCCGACAGGATGAGCTCGATCGGTTGGCAGCGGTCGGCGATCTTCATACGCGGCGGGTGTCCCGTCAGGCGGCTTCTTCCGGAATCATACCGACGACGTCGGTGATGTCGATCATGCCGACGGGGACGCCGACGGCATCGGTGACCGGTAGTTCGCTGATCTTGCGTTCGGCCAGGATCGCCACGGCGTCGCTCGTCATCGCGCCTACCTGCACGCGTTGCGGCTGCGAGGTCATCACGTGGCGGATCGGCCGGTCGAAGGCGTCGTCGCGCCGGCTTTCGAACAGCCGCGCGAGATCGCTATCGGTGAAGATGCCGGTGAGGAGGTCGTCCGCGCCGACGAGCATGATCGCCCCGGCGCGTCGGCCGACGTAGCTGTGCCGGGCGTAGACTTCTCGCACCGTGTCGGCATCGTGCGCTACGCGGCACTGTTCGAGCGGGCGCATCAGGTCTTCTACCTTGCTCAACTGCCGGCCGAGACTGCCCCCCGGATGAAAACGGGCGAAATCTTCGGGCCGAAAGCCCCGCATGCGGCTCGTGACCAGGGCCAGGGCATCGCCCAGGGCCAGCATCGCGGTGGTGCTCGTGCTGGGGGCGAGTCCCAGGGCGCAGGCCTCCTGCAAGGGGCCAAGCTCGAGCGTCACGGTGGCCGCGCGCCCCAGCGTGCTCGTCGAGCGCGCGGTCACGGCAATGATTGGGACGCCAAACGTTCGTAGCGAGGGCAACAGGCGGACGATCTCTTCGGTCTCGCCACTTTGCGAGAGTATGACCACCACGTCCTGATGATGAATGCGCCCCAGGTCGCCGTGGATGGCCTCGGCCGGATGAAGGAAATGGCTGCGCGTGCCGGTCGAAGCCAGCGTGGCGGCGAGCTTCTGGCCGATGATGCCCGCCTTGCCCATGCCGGTCACGATTACCGAACCGTCGGTCTCGAACAAAAGCTCCGTCGCGCGGCAAAAATCTTGGTCGAGTCGCGCGGCGATTTGTTGCACGGCGCGGGCTTCGATCTGCACGATGTCGCGCGCGTAGCGCAGTTGTTCGAACGGACTGAACCGATCGCGAGTCGCTAGAGCTTCCATGCTCGCAAGACTCCCTCTGAGGCGGCAGCGACGCCGCGGGCCTGGTCGATAAGGAGGGGGGATTGTAGTCGGGCCGCTCGGGTGCGGCAATCGAGGTTCCGCCGCAATCGCGCAGCCCCAATTGCCGATGCTTACGGGCGTGCTAGCAGAGCATCGTCCGGCGTTTCTTCGACGATTTCGGCCGTGGGCAGCTCGGCCGTGTCGTTTTCATCGACGGTGAGAAGGTCGTCGAAGCGATTGTCGCGCTGGGTTTGCGCTAGACGAATCAGGAACAACCGTTCGCCGGGGACCGAGACCGACGTCGCGTCCCCCAGCATGAAAAAGCGCTGGCCCAGGCTGCCCGGCATATCTTGCTGCGCACCGACGAGCAGCATTTCGCCGCGGGCCAGCGTGGCCACGATCTGCATATCGTCGAAGATCTCGCGGGCACGCCCCGAATCGAGAAGCCAGCTTCCCTCCTCGCCTGGCTCGTAACGCCGACGCGGCTCGCCGTGGTGAAGCTCGGGGGTGAGCTCGAACGTGGCGCGGCTGTCGCCCAAGGGCTTTACGCGCAGTGCCAGGATGCCCTGCGCCTGCAGAAAGGTCTTGCCGCTGACTTCGTTTCCGGCGCGCACCAGCATGGGCCATTCGGCCTGCACGCCCGAGACGACATTCTCGCTACGTTTGTTGGCGCGCAATTGCTGATGCCGCATGCGAACACCAATCTCGCGGGGTTCGAGCGTCTCGACGATCGTGGGATCGGCTTGCGCGCTGGGGCCGAGTTGATCTCCCAGCAGACGCTCGAGCGTGCGGGGGACGGTCGTGCCGACGAGCCCCGCGCGAAATCCATGTTGGTGCAGGCGTTCGCGCACGCGGAGCTCGATCGACTGCTCGTCGACGTGCTGCCAGAGGTCGGGAATGACGTGTCGCTGCGTCTCGGGCACCTGGATAAAGACCAGGTCGAGCGCCACGCTATCCTGCGACATTTGGGGCGGGATCAGTGGCGTCGCCACCGGTGGTTTCAACGGCGTGCAGCCGAATAAAACGACAAGACCAATGACCGCGCAGCAACCAGCCATGCTGCGCCGTGCGCAGCGATACGTGTCCCTGGGGGCATTGCCAAGAGGGAACATCGATCGAGGCCCTGGTTGCGAGAACATCGCATTCGAGGAGCGTAAGACGGGGCGGGGAGAATATCGAGGCAGGCCGGGTGAGTCAACGCGATTAGGACGACAGCGCCAGCAGGGCCTGCTGGCAGCGAGGGCAGAAAATACGCATCCACGCCTCACGATGCCTTGCGCTTTTCGTGGAGTGGTGCATCTTTAATTCCTGAGAGTGAGTTCTTCCGGCAACACGGCCACTCCCTGGGTATAATGCTCCGCATCAGGGTGATTCTCGAGGGGGAAAGCGCGACATGTTTCTACGACGCAAACGCGGCTTCGAGCTGCTCGAGCATCGCAGGGTACTCTCGGCGGCGGGGCTCGATATCGTCTTGCACCTGGGGCCTGGCTTGCAGGCGAATTCCGCCGCGGCGGCCGCGTACGAGCGCGCCGCCCAGTTCTGGGAAAGCGTCTTCGCCGATCCGATCACGGTCCACATCGACGCCGAGTTTGTGAGCGGCATCGGGGGTGCCGCTCTAGCCACGACAACGTCGTATGGATTCGCCTATCACGACGTGCGGGCCCGACTCGTGGCCGACGCGGCCGACGATGAAGGGATCGTCTCGCTTTTGCCAAACGCAACGGGGCAGCTCACCTTCAATACCGCGCCGGGGGTCACCGTGCCCACGGTCGCAACAGGCAATGTCGAATTGCTCGTCACGAGAGCGAATGCGAAGGCACTGGGGTTCCGTAATTTGCCGGGCAATGCCTCGGCCTACACGCCCGGCGTGACGATCGACGCCTCGATTACGTTCAACAGCACGCTGAACTGGGATTTCGATCGCTCGAACGGCATCGCCGCGGGGAGCATCGATTTCGAGGCCACGGCGTTGCACGAGATCGGTCACTCGCTCGGCTTCACGAGCAGCGTCGATCGAGTCGCCGCCGGTCAAACGGGCAACATCCGTCCGACGGTGCTCGACCTGTTTCGACTCGCGCCGGGACAAGGGGCCTCGTTCTCGACCGCGCCGCGCATCTTGAACAAAGGCTCGGCCGTCCCCGTCCAAGTGCTACACGACGGACAGTTCGACGCCACTCCGTTCAACGGCATCATCGCCGGGCTCGGCACGGGGGATATTCCCATGTCGACTGGGGTGTCATCGGGCGACGGCTATCAAGCCAGCCATTTCAAGGAAAGCAATCAGACGGGCGTCTTCATCGGCATCCTCGACCCGGTGATCAACACCGGGCAGATCGTCAACCCGACGATGAACGATCTGCGCATGCTGGGGCTCATCGGTTGGGATCGTATCGACGTATCGGGCTACGGCACGCCCCCCGTGGTGACCGTCGATGCGCTGGCCACGAGCGACAACACGCCGGCTCTCACGGGTACGATCAACGAAACCACCACCGACGTGTTCGTGCGGCTGCCCAGTGTGTTCGGTACGAACACGGTCACCTTCACCGTCGATGGCAATCCCGCCACGAGCAACGGCTTTACGCTGACGAACGCGGCCGGCTCGGGCAGCAGGATCGCGAGCATGGATCTCGTACTTCCCGATGCCGGCTCGACGCTGGGCAATCCGCCGCAGGTCTACACGCCGTTCTTCAATACCTCGGGAAGCGGCGCGCAGGATTTTCTGGCGGTCGCGGCGCAGGCCACGGCCGTGGGGCTGCTCTCGCCGCAATCCGATGGAGTGAACGACGGCGACGTGCGCGACAACTCGAAGACGCTGACGCTCGCGTTCGACAACTTCGATCCCGGCGAGACGCTTTCGTGGCGCTTGGGCATGGGGTTGAACACGATCTTCGGCAACGATCTGATCGGCGCGTTCGTCCGGGTCACCTTCGAGAATGGCCAGACGGTCAGTGGCGATCTATTGGCCGTGCCCGGCAACTCCGATGCGTCGAGCATCACGCTTTCGATCGATCACGCCCTCCGCGCCACGAATCACGGCAACGGCACCTGGTCGCTGGCCGACAATAGCTTCGCGGCGCTGGCCGATGGCAGTTACGAAGTGCTTGTTACGGCGGTCGACGCCTCGGGCGCCTGGGCGTTCGACGGCACGACAGACGAGTTGCTCATCGACACCTCGGTCCCCGTCGCCGTCGCCGGCGAATACATGGGCAGCGAAGCGAGCATCATCGTTCTGACCGGGGCTGGCACGGGCATCATTACGCTCTACGAGTGGGATCTCGACAACAATGGCAGCTACGAGACGATCGGCCAATCGGTGAACTTCTCGCGGAACGATCAAGGCGTCTTCACCGTCGCACTACGGGTCACGGGCCCCATGGGTTCCTCGATCGACACGACGACGGTGACCGTCGTGAACGCCGCCCCCACGGCGACGGCCACGGGATCCGTGGTGACACGCGTGAATGTTTCGCAGACGTTCACGTTTGCCGCGGTCGATCCTTCGCCCGTCGACAATGCCGCGGGGTTCACCTTCCGGATCGACTGGAATGGAGACGGCACGTTCGACCAGACCACCAGCGGCGCCGGCAGCGTGCAACTCAGTCATAGCTTCTCGGCGGCAGGCTCGTATCGCGTGACCGTCGAGGCGATCGACAAGGACTCGGGCGCAAGCGAGCTATCTTGGCACACGATTCACGTCTGGCGATCGGCGCAGGTCGGTCCAAACGTCGAGTGGCAAGGCTCGGACGGCGACGACGTCGTCGAATTCGAGCAGACCGGCGCCGGCAGCGTGCAGATGCGCACGTTGAAGATTGGTGGCGTGACGATGAACGTCGTGGAGAACTTCAGCGGTGTCAGTGGCCGCGTGCTCGCCTATGGCAACAGCGGGCACGACCTGCTCGACGCCAGCGCGCTCGCGAACATACCGGCGACGATCGAAGGGGGGCGTCACAACGACACCATTCGCGGCGGCGCTGCCGACGACATTCTCCGCGGAGAGTTCGTAGGGGCGAAGGGAGACGGCGCCGAAGGAAACGACTCGATCACCGGGGGACCTGGAAACGATCTCATTGAAGGGGACGGCGTCGAAGGAGGCAAAGATACCCTCCGCGGTGGCGCCGGCGACGACACGATCCTGGGCGATGGCGGCGACGGCGCCGAAGGGCGGGCCGACCAGATCTTCGGCGACGACGGCAACGATCAGCTCTTCGGTCATCACGGGCACGATCTCATCGACGGCGGCAACGATCACGACCTCATCACTGGAGGCGACGGCGCCGAGGCAAACGATACGCTCATCGGCGGCGCTGGCAACGATGTGCTCAGCGGAGGTCGCGGAAACGATTCGCTCACTGGTGGCACGGGACGCGACCTGCTCGTCGGCGGTTACGGTGCCGATACGTTGCGCGGCGAAGGAGGAGAAGATCTGCTCATCGCCGATCATACGACGTTCGATCTCAACGCCGCGGCGCTGGCGGCCATCCATGCCGAATGGACGTCGGCCAACAGCTATACCGACCGCCTCGCCCACCTGACGGGCACGCCCGGGGGGGCCAATGGCACAACCTACCTGATTCCCGGCGCGACGGTCTTCGACGACGAATCGATCGACCAGCTCACCGGGGGCTCGGTCGATCTCGACTGGTTCTTCTACAACCTGCTGCAAGATGTGTTGAACGACCACGCCGTGGGCGAAACGGAAACCGACACGTTCGGTTTCTTGCCTCCGGAGTAGAACACGTTCGATTCTACCGTGCGGGCAAGGATCGATCTCATGAGCGGTAAGCCACGCATGAAAGGTCGCGGATCGACGATCGCGCCGGCTAACCGCTTCGAACAGACGCACCGCGAGGACGACTTCGAGCAACTGGCCCCCGACGAGCCAGTCGCGGGGGACACGAATCTCCCGACGCAGTACCTGCCCGACGATTCCCAGACGATCGTCGTCGAGAACGACAGTCCCGATATCGGCTTTCGCTACAGCGTGAATTGCTATCGGGGCTGCTCGCACGGATGCAGCTATTGTTACGCGCGGCCGGGGCACGAGTACCTGGGGTTGAACGCCGGGATCGATTTCGAGTCGAAGATCTTCGTCAAGCATCGCGCGCCCGAGTTGTTTCGCGCGTGGCTCGCGCGCGACAGGTGGGTGCCCGAGACGATCATGTTCTCAGGCGTGACGGACTGCTATCAGCCGGCCGAGCGAAGATATCGGCTGACGCGTGGCTGTCTGGAAGTCGCCTGCGAGGCACGCCAGCCCATCGGCATGGTTACGAAGAACGCGCTCGTCGTGCGCGACGTCGACGTGCTGGCGGAGATGGCCGCGCACCGCACGACGCTGGTGTCGATCTCGATCACAACGCTCGATGCCGAGTTGGCCCGCACGATGGAGCCGCGCACCAGTTCGCCCGAGGCGCGGCTGCGTGCTATCCGCGAGTTGACGGATGCCGGCATTCCCACGACGGTGCTCGTCGCGCCGATCATTCCCGGGCTGAACGACACGGAAGTGCCCGCCATCCTGCAGGCGGCGGCCGAGGCGGGCGCGCTGAAGGCCTCCTTCGTGCTGTTGCGCTTGCCCCTCACGGTGCGGCCGGTGTTTCTCGACTGGCTCGTGCGCACGCAGCCGCTGCGCGCGGCCCGCGTCGAGGCGCTGATTCGCTCCACGCGCGGGGGCGAGTTGAGCGACGGCAAATTCGGCAGTCGGATGCGAGGAAAAGGGCCGTACGCCGAGCAGATCGGCGCTACATTTCGCGTGTTTGCGGCGAAGCATGGCCTGGACCGGCCGACGCCCGAACTCGATGCGTCGCAGTTTCGTCCGCCTCGTGCTGCGAGCGGCCAACGGCGATTTTTCTAGCAGGCGTGCCGGGGCGTGCTTGCGCCTCACCCGAGGGAACGAATCGCGACGTTAGGTGGACGTCAGGTGACCGCGTTCTGCGGCACGCTGATGCGTTGCATCGTGCGGAGGGCCTCGAACAGCTCACGCAGATTGCGTGGGTTCTGGCCGAGATCCCCCTTGCCGACGCGTGACTGGCTGCGCGCCGAGACGCGAGTTCCTTCCGCCACCGGCTCGAGGCGCACGGTTATGTCGTCCTTGAAGCGCCACAGCGCCGTCGTGCGTACCAGGCGCACGACGACCGTATTGCCCTCTTGATCGCGACCGGCGATTTCCCAGCGAACGAGCGTATGCACGGCATGCTCGACCAGATCGGCGGATTCCGCCACGGGGCGGTGCAGCAACATCGGACGCAAGAGGGGATCGTCGGACGTCTCGGATGTTTCAGCGGTGTTGGTCGTCAGATCGCGCGACC
Organism: Pirellulales bacterium; assembly: GCA_019636335.1. Taxonomy (NCBI): domain Bacteria; kingdom Pseudomonadati; phylum Planctomycetota; class Planctomycetia; order Pirellulales; species Pirellulales bacterium. Next base: position 10,678 of record JAHBXR010000011.1, on the reverse strand, counting down.
AGTCCTCGACCAATATAAAAAGTGTGCCCATGAACAACAGGAGGATCGCCCCAACCACGAAAATGATGGGGGTCAACATACGGCGCCACCCTATTCGAGCGAGGGTGCTAACCATGGCGCTGCGTCGCCGAGGTAGCGACCGGTTTCCGGAGACGAGAAAAGAAATGGGGGGATCGAGCGGCGGTTTCAACGCTGCGATCATCTTGGACGAGCTTACTTCCCTTCCTGCATCATATACATGCCGACACGGCGGTGTCACGTAGGCGCGGGGCGAAAGTGGTAAATCTCGCGTGTCTTGGGCACGGCATTGAGCATCCTTACGTCACGTGGTCCAATTGAAGCCTGGCGGTGACCCACTCGCATCAACCTGACGATCGCTTTCCATGTCGCTGTTTGCCGAAAGTGAAGCCCAGAATCGTCGCGGGGCGCAACCTCTGGCGGCGCGCATGCGCCCTCGTTCCCTCGACGAGTTTGTCGGGCAGCAACATTTCCTCGGCGAGGGAAAGCTGCTTCGCCGCTTGCTGAAGGCGCGGCGTTTGGGGTCGATCTTGTTCACGGGCCCCCCCGGCACGGGCAAGACGACGCTTTCTCATCTGCTGGCCAAGGAGGCGGGCGCGCGATTTCGCGAATTGAACGCCGTGACCAGCGGCGTGAAGGAACTGCGCGAGGTGCTCGACAACGCCCGCGACACGCTCTCGGCCACCGGTCAGACCACGTTGCTCTTCGTCGACGAGATCCACCGCTTCAACAAGGCGCAGCAGGACGTGCTGCTGCCCGACGTGGAAGAGGGGGTGGTGATCCTGGTCGGCGCGACCACGCAGAACCCGTTCTTCGCGGTCAACAGCGCGCTGGTGAGCCGGAGCCGAGTGTTTCAATTCGAGCCCCTCTCCGTAACGGACATCCGCACGCTGCTCGAGCGGGCGGCGGCCGACCGCGGCCGCGGACTGGGCCAATACGACGTGCGGCTCTCGGAAGAGGCTCTCGACTTCCTAGCGACCGTTTGCGACGGAGATGCCCGGCGGGCGCTGTCCGCGCTCGAGATCGGAGTCTTGTCGACCGACGAACGACCGGTTCACTTCACGCGCGAGTTGGCCGAGGAATCGGTGCAGCGCAAAACGATCGAATACGACGCCACGGGAGACTCGCACTACGACGCGGCCAGCGCCCTGATCAAGAGCATCCGGGGGAGCGATCCCGACGCGGCCATCTACTGGCTGGCACGCATGCTCGAGGGGGGCGAAGACGTGCGGTTCCTGGCGCGGCGCATCGTGATCGCGGCCAGCGAGGACATCGGCAACGCCGATCCCAGGGCCCTCTCGGTCGCCGTGGCGGCCATGCAGGCCACCGAATTCGTCGGACTGCCGGAATGCCAGTTGCCGCTGGCACAGGCGGTGACGTACCTGGCATGCGCCCCGAAGTCGAACGCCGCCACGGTGGCGATCGGCGAAGCACGCCGCGACGTCCGCGAAGGGCGCCTCGTGCCGGTGCCCGTTCACCTCCGCGACTCGCATTACGCGGGCGCCGAGCGCATGGGGCACGGAAAAGGGTATGAGTATTCGCACAACAGCCCCGACGGGGTCGCGGCGCAGGACTATCTGGGCGTCGATCGAACGTACTATCGTCCGGTCGAACGGGGGTTCGAACGCGAATTGGCCGAACGACTAGAGACGATTCGCGCGCGGCTCCGCGAAGGGCGTACCTAGAGGCGTGCGTGCGCTAGCAATGCTGGCGCCTGCGGTATGCGCCCTCTTCTTTTGGCAAGCTCGGCTGGCGGCGGCAGAGCAGTTTGCCTATGATTCCCCGCCACTTTGGGCACCGCCATGCGCCATCAAAAGGCGATCAGCGAGGCCAGAAGGGCAAGGATGCCGAGTGCGCCTAGCGCGAGCCACCACCACGGACGCCCTGCGAAGGGATGCGAGCTATTGGTGATGTACTCGCCACAGCGCGGGCAGGCGACCGAGTCTTCGTAGATCGCCGCTCCGCAGTGGGGACACTCGACCAGGTCATCCGTCGTGTCATCGTCGGCTTCGTAGTCGTCATCGTCGTCGGGCAGATCGTGGTCGTAGTCTTCGTACGATTCGTCCATGGAAACCGGCTTTCGACGCGGAGTAATACGACGGCGAGACGAGACGCACGCCAGGACAATCGCCAGAGAAGCCGCCGCGCCGGTCCCTCGTCGGCACCACTTTGTCAGGGAGGACAAGGGTGAACACCTTACGAACGTTAACAGTAGTGGTTGTTCTAGCCGCGGTGGCGTATGGCGTCTACGCATCGCTCAATAACAGGCCGGTGGCCGATCCACCCGGCATGGAAAAGACCGAGTGGCAAGGCGCTCCGAACGTCGAGTTGCCCGGCGCGCCGATGACCCCCGCCCTGCCCGAGGCACCCACTGCCGTGGCCCCCCCGGCCGCCGCGTTTCCTGCAGAAGCACCCCTCGCGCCTGCCGCGGCTCCCTCGGTGCCTGTCGCCACCACGCCGCCGGCCGAGGCACCGGCCTTTGCCGCCGCGGCGCCACCGTTTGAACCTGCGGCCTCGACGCCTCCGGCGCCGACCGCCGAGGTCTATTCGGGAGGTGTGCCACTGATTCCTGCCCCGGACGCGAACGCTGCGTCGGCACCGCCAGCCTCGTCAATACCCCCCGCGACGCAAGACCGCTACGCCTCGACACCTGCACCGACCGATCGCTATGCCACGCCTGTGGCTTCGGCTGCTCCTGATGATCCGACGAGCTACGCCGCGCAAACGTCGCTCGATGCCGGCCCGTCGGTCGCTGCTTCTCAGCCTGCCGGCGCACTGCCCGCGCCGACGGCGGGACCCGGATCGGCCGAGTTCGACACGGCGATGGCGTTCGCGCAGGCGCAGCTCTCGCAGGGGCAGTTGGCCGAGGCCCATCTGGCGCTTTCGCAATGGTTTGGCCATCCGGATCTGAGCGCGGCTCAAGAAACCACGCTGATCGGCCTGCTCGATCAAGTCGCCGGCACGGTCATTTACTCGCGCGAGTCGTTCGTCCTGCCCGCGCATCAGGTTCAGCCGGGCGAAACATTGAATCAAATCGCCCAAGCGAACAACGTGCCGTGGCAGTTGCTGGCCAAGATCAACGCCGTGCAGGATCCGCAGAATCTGCGGGCAGGCGAGCAGCTCAAAGTGGTACGCGGTCCCTTTGCGGCCGTGGTGGAAATGGGCCGCCACCGCATGTCGTTGTGGGTCGAGGGGCGTTATGCCGGACGATTCACGATTGGCGTCGGCAAGATTGCGAGCATTCCCGAGGGTGAATTCACCGTCCGCGGCAAGGTGGAGAACCCCACCTATTATGGCGAGCAGGTGATCGACGCCGACGACCCGAACAATCCGCTGGGCGAACGCCTGATCGACCTGGGCAACCAGCTTGGCATCCACGGCACGAACGATCCCAGCCTGATCGGCACGAACGAGTCGGGGGGCACGATCGCCCTGGGCCCGCGCGATCTCGAGGACGTCTACGACATCCTTTCGGTCGGCTCAACGGTAGTGATCCGCCGCTGAGCAACGGCGGTCTTTGATCCTCGATTGATACCGCAGGTCGCCGCAGACGCGACCTTGGCCTAGAAATAGGGCAGGTGTTGCGCATGCGAGCGCATTCGTTCATGTGGGGCAGAACATGGGCAGACCGCGTCATACCGACAAAGACATTGAAGCGGCAGTGAAATACGCCGAATCGCAAGCGGCCGAATTGCCGAAGAGCGTTTACTCGTTCACGCTCCACCTCACGGGTTTCGACAAGCTAACCGACGAAATCGAACAGGCGATTTTCAACGCCGGTTGCGACGATGCTCTACTGGGGATCTCGGACGGCCAGGTATTTCTCGATTTCGATCGCGAGGCCGTTTCGCTCGCCGAGGCGATCCGATCCGCGATCGAAGACGTCGAGCACACCCCCCTGGGAATTCGCGTGGTTCGGGTCGTACCGGCTGGCGAGCAGACGATCAATCTATTCAACCTCGTGTTGCGACTCCGATCCGATAAGCAGGGAGACACCGAAGTGGTCGAGGACTTGCTGCGAAGATTTGCCAAATAACTCACGATTCCCGCAGCGCGGCTCCCTGGTTGCTGGGCGCGTAGGTTGGTATAGAGGGGTCTCGGGTGGACGATCCCTCGACCCACGTCACAAGGACTCGGCAACGGTGTACGACCAAGCGGCTCTGATCGATCTCGTGCGCGAACGGGCGCTCAAATTCGGCGACTTCACGCTCGCTTCGGGCAAGAAGGCCAAGTATTACCTCGATCTCAAGCAGATAACCCTCGATTCGATCGGGTCGAAGTTGATCGGCGAGGGGATCCTGGAGCTTATCGGGCGCCCGCTTCCCAAAGCCGTGGGGGGCATGTCGATCGGCGCCGATCCTATCACGGGGGCCGTCGTCACGATGGCTGGCGTACGAGGAGACACCTTGCGCGGAATCCTCGTGCGCAAGGAACCGAAGGGACACGGCACGAACCGCTACGTCGAAGGCCCCGTGCAGCCCGGCGACGACGTGGTAATCGTCGAGGATGTTGTCACGACGGGGGGATCGTCGCTGCTGGCGATCGAGCGTGTCGAGGAGTTCGGCCTGAAGGTGAAGCAGGTGATCGCCATCATTGATCGGCTCGAAGGGGGCGCCGAGGCGTTCCAGAGTCGCGGCTATCCGCTCGCCAGCCTGCTGACGATCCGCGACTTTGGTATCGAGCCACCGCCGGCAGGCTGAGCGTCTGCTAGCACGTCCACACGGCAAGGATGCCACTCGTGGAATACTCGCTCCATCGCCAGTTGAAGTCGCTCTACGCGGGAGACGCGCAAACCGAGGTGCGGCTCGGCTCGTTCCGCATCGATGCCGTGGTCGATGGCGAGTTGATCGAGATTCAACACGGTTCCCTCTCGGCCATCCGGCGCAAGGTCGCCAAATTGCTCGAAGAGCACCAAGTTCGGGTCGTCAAGCCAATCGTCGCGGCCAAGCTGTTGCTCAAGAGTAAGCGTGCGGGGGGACGCGTAACCAGTACGCGCTGGAGCCCCAAACGCGGCACGCTGGTCGATCTGTTTCACGAGCTGGTCTATTTCACGCGAGTCTTTCCCCACCCGCGCCTCACGCTCGAAGTTCCTTTGGTCGAGCTCGAAGAACGTCGCTACCCAGGACATGGCCGGCGGTGGCGCCGCAGGGCCAACGATCATGTGGTCGAAGATCAGCGGCTCGTCGGGATCCTTGAAACCCATCAATTCCAGACCGCCGCCGACCTGCACCGACTGTTGCCGCCGCAGTTGCCGGCCACCTTCCACACGGCGCACCTGGCGGAAGGGCTGGGCATTCAACGCTGGGTGGCCCAGCGCATCGCATATTGCCTGCGAGAGACCGGCGCGGCACAAGAGGCCGGCAAGCAGGGCAACACGCGGCTCTATGTGCTCGCCCCACAAACCCGCCGGCGCCGAGCAAAGCAACTACCGTCGCCGCGAGCCGCTTGAGCCGGGCTTGGGCTTGCGGGGGCCTTTCGCCGACGCTTTCTTGGCCGGCGCCACGCTGGTCACGAACATGCCGCGCAACAGCGGGGAAAGATCGGCGTACTCTGTCTGGTCGGGGCTCCCCGCCGCGTGCAAATAGACCGACTGCGAGGGATCGGCCGCCAGGCCGATGATGCTCGACGAGATGGTGCCTCGATCGGGTCCTCGCAGGACGATCGTCGGCTGGTGGATGTCGGCCGAATGCCGCGAGAGCACGTCGCGCGACACGCCCACAAAATGCTCCAGCGAGTTGGGAAAACGTTGGGCAAAGAGCGTCCGGGCGTACGTCTGACGCGAGTCGCGCACGTCGTTCGGATCGCCATTGGTAACCAGGTGCAAGCCGGGCAGGAGGGGCAAGATCTCGACATGATCGGCGCCGATGACAAAGGCGCCGTGGCTGCGGTCGACGCAGAGAAAATTGGCCCCCGCGTACTTACCCGACTGAAGCTCGCTCTCGGCCAGGGCGATCGCCTCGGCGGCGGAAGTGCAATCGAGCAATTCGCGACAGAGGGCGCCGCGCGAACGGGGCGCGGCCGGCAGGTTCGACTTCAGCCGATTCGTCACGCCGACGACCAGGCCATGTTCATTGACTCCCAGCCAGGTGCCGCCGGCACGCTGATCGCGCCCACACAGCACGCGGGGTGGCCCGGCATCGACGGCGGGGACCGTCGCGGGGCGGTCGAAGAATTCTTCGCGATTCGCGGCCACCAGGACCGGAGCCGCGGCCAGCGTACGATATTGGATCGCCAGTAGGCACATGTCGCGTGCATCCGTCCAGTTGACATCGGCCTGGAAACCGCACCGCTCGAACGGTCACGAAATTAACGCAACTCGCGGCAGCGCTCAAGCCGGGTACTGCGAGGGGGGTACGTGCCCGGAAGTGGCCCTTTCGGCCCTTGAGCCGCCGAGGGTGCCGACGTAGGCTCTCGTCTTATTGATGCCTGTCGATGCCCGCGCGATCGAAGAAGGTTCGCTCGGCAGACGGGTTTGCTTACTCCCAATGCTGGAGCCTGGCTGGCCGATGACTGCTCGATCGAAAGACATGCCGATTCGCGTGGCGATCATCGGCGCGGGCGCCGTGAGCGACTATCACCACGTGCCGGGCCTGGGGCTCGACGGTCGGGCGCGCGTCGCCGCCGTGGCCGATACGAACGCTGAATTGCTCGAGCGACGAGGTCACGAATGGGGCATCAAGCTCCTCTCGACCGATCCGCAGGCCATCGCCACGCACCCCGACGTCGATGCGGTGATCATCGCCACGCCGAACTTCACGCACCGCGACATTGCCGTGGCGGCGGCGAAGGCGGGCAAGCACGTGATGTGCGAGAAGCCGCTCGGCCTGTCGGCGGCCGAGGTGCGCGAAATGTACCACGCGGCCCGCGATGCCGGCGTCGTCCACATGACCGCCTTCACCTATCGCTTTGCCCCGGCGATGCGTTACCTGAAATATCTGCTCGAGCGGGGTGATCTCGGCACGCCGCGGCATTTTCGCTCGCAGCGATTTCTTGACTGGCCCGAGACGAGCTGGGGCTGGCGGCAATATCGCGACAAGGCCGGGGCAGGAGATCTGTTCGACATGACGATTCACCGCATCGACTTCGCGCAGGATCTGCTGGGCCCGGTCAAGGCGGTCAGTGGCGCCGTGGCACGCTTCACACCACGCACGCAGACGATCGACGGTCGCACGTGTGCTCCCTCGGACGTCGACGATTGGTCGGCGCTGCTGGCCGAATTCGAATGCGGCGCCACGGGCGTCTGGGAAGGGACGACCTTGGCCAAAGGCTACGGCCGGGGGGGCTTCGGCCACGAATGGGCCGAGGTGAATGGCTCCGAGGCCTCGGCCGTCTATCGCCTGCACGAGCCGAACACGATTCTGCTGGGGCGCACGGGCAAGGACCTCGATCCCGTGCCCGTCCCGCCCGAGTTCCTCAAGCCGGCTGGCAGTCCGCGCGATCCGGCGGTGGGCGAGCCCGCGACAGTCTTCCGCTATGATCTGGCCTGGGAATTCATCGCGGCGATCGTCGAGCGTCGCGACGCCGTGCCCAGCTTCTACGAGGGGCTCACGGCGCAGGTGATTGCCGATGCCGTGCTGGCGTCGTACGCCGATCGCTCGTGGAAGGAGATTCCCGCGGAACCGAAGTAGCAACCGATCAATCACAGGCGGGCAGCCTGTGCCACTCGAGCAAACACAGAGCCATTCCACCAATCCCCCCAAGGGTTCAGCGATGATCAGCAAGGTGCAAGAGAAGAAGCCGGCCGTAAAGCGTCTGCCACCACGTTCAAAAGTGAAAGAGGCCGACACCTGGGATCTGGCCAGCCTGTTCGCCAGCGACGCCGACTGGGAGAAGGCCTTCACCAAATGGGAAAAGCGGATCGGCGACTACGAGAAGTTTCGCGGCACGCTGGGATCGAGCGCGAAGGCGCTGGCCGATTGTCTGAAGTTCGATCTCGATTTCGACCGCGCCGGCGAGCGACTGGGAACGTATGCCTTTCTCAAGACGACGGAAGACACCGCCGCCAGCGCCTATCAGCGCATGCAGGGGCGCTACTCGAACGCCGCCAGCCGCGCTGCGCAGGCCGCCAGCTACATTCAGCCGGAGATCATGGCGATCCCCGAGAAGACGATGAACAAGTTCCTCGCGGCGAAGGAACTGGCCTCCTACCAGTTGCTGCTCGACCGCATTTTGCGCTATCGGCCCTATACGCTGAGCGACAAGGAGGAGAAGCTGCTCGCCATGCAGAGCGAGATGGCGTCGGCCGCGGGACGCATCTTCCGCCAATTGCAGGATGCCGATCTGAAATTCGGCGAGATCAAGAACGATCGTGGCGAGCTCGTCGAGTTGAGCCACGCCACGTTCAGCGCCCTCTTGCACTCGCCGAAGCGCGCGGTGCGGCAGAAGGCCTTCGAGCAGTATTACAAACAGTACGAGGCGCACGCCAATACGCTGGCGGCCTCGCTCTGCGGCTCGATCCAGCGCGAAGTGTACTACGCCCGGGCCCGCGGCTATGAAAGCTCGCGCGCCGCCTCCCTCTTCCACGACAACGTGCCGCCGGCGGTCTACGACAACCTGATCGACTCGGTCCATCGTCATTTGCCGGCGCTGTATCGTTATTACGAGATCCGCCGCCGCAAGATGAAGCTGCCCGATATCCACCACTACGACACCTACGTGCCGATCCTCAGCGATATCGAGAAGCGGCACACCTGGGCTCAGGCGGTCAAGGCGTGCATCACGGCGCTCGAGCCCCTGGGGAGCGACTATTGCGCGGTCCTCGAGCGCGGGCTGTCGGGACGCTGGTGCGATCGCTACGAGAACCAGGGCAAGCAGAGCGGCGCCTTCAGTTGCGGCACGTTCGACGGCGATCCCTACATCCTGATGAACTACCAGCAGGACGTGCTCGATCACGTCTTCACCCTCGCCCACGAGGCGGGGCACTCGATGCACTCCTACTACTCGGCCAAACATCAGCCCTACCAGTACTACAACTACACGATCTTCGTGGCCGAGGTGGCGAGCACGTTCAACGAACAACTGCTCAGCAAGCACCTCATGTCGAAGGCGCGCGACAAGAGCGAGCGGGCCTACCTGGTCAATCGCGAAATCGACCAGATTCGCGGCACGCTCATCCGCCAGACCATGTTCGCCGAATTCGAGAAGATCTCGCACGCGAGCTGCGAGGCGAACGAGCCGCTGACGCTCGATCGCTTCAAGCAGCTCTACCACGAGCTGCTCACGCAGTATTTCGGTCCCCACTTCACGCTCGATCCGCAGTTGGACTTGGAGTGTCTGCGGATTCCGCACTTCTATCGCGGATTCTACGTCTACAAGTACGCCACCGGCCTCTCGGCGGCGATCGCCCTGTCAGAGCGCGTGACGAACGGGGGCAAGCGCGAGCTGGACGATTACCTGGGCTTCCTCAAGGGAGGCTGCTCGAAGTTCCCGCTCGACCTGCTGCGCGCCGCGGGGGTCGACATGGAGCAGCCCGGCCCGGTCGAAACCGCGCTCGAACATTTCGAGCATCTGGTCGAAGAACTGGATGAGCTCGTATAGGTCAGGTACGGGGTGCGTGACCTACGGCGAAGGTTGTTCCGCAGTAAAAGGAGCTGACTCATGTTCGATCGATTGAACAGTTTTCTCTGTAGTGTGCCGGGTTCGCTGCTGCAGGTGGTGTTTTTCGCCTTCTGGCTGTGGATGCTGATCGACTGCCTGATGAACCAGCCTTCGAGCCCCGAGAAGATTGTGTGGGTGCTGGTGATTATCCTGTTACCGTGCCTGGGAGCGCTGTTGTACTTCTTCCTCAAGAAGCCGAAGCGGCCCCTGTAGCACACCTGCCGTTCGCTCGAATCCGCTCCGGAAACCCTGGGAGGCTCCCCATGCAATTGGGACTCGTCACGTACATGTGGGGCGCGGAATGGGATCTGCCCACGCTCGTCAAGAATCTCGAGGAGACTGGCTTCGCCGGTGTCGAGCTGCGCAGCGGGCACAAGCATGGGGTCGAGCCGTCGATCTCGGCCGCCGCTCGTCGCGACGTCGCCAAACGCTTCGAAGATAGCCCGGTGGAGCTCGTGGGATTCGGCAGCGCCTGCGAGTTCCATTCACCTGATCCGGCCGTGTTGAAGAAGAACATCGACGAGACGAAAGCGTTCATCCAACTCTGTCACGACTGCGGCGGCACGGGCGTCAAGGTGCGCCCGAACGGCCTGCCGGCCGAGGTGCCGGTGCCGAAGACGCTCGAGCAGATCGGCCGCGCGCTGAACGAAACGGCCGCCTTCGGCGCGGACTTCGGCGTCGAGATCCGGCTCGAGGTCCACGGTCGCGGCACATCGGAGCTGCCTCATATCCGCACCATCATGGACGTGGCCGACCAGCCGGGCGCCGTGGTGTGCTGGAACTGCAATCCCGCGGATCTCTCGGGCGAGGGGCTCGAACACAACTTCAACCTGGTCAAGAACCGCCTGGGCACGATCCACATCCACGACCTGGTGAGCGAGTATCCGTGGGCGGAGTTATTCGCGCTGCTCAAGGGAGCAAACTTCGACGGTTGGACCTTGCTCGAAGAGGGAGCCCCGACGGGCGATCCCATTCGCGTGATGAAGTATTACCGCCAGGTGTGGGAAACATTGGCGAGTTAGGATCGCGGGGCAAACATGATGACCGACATGCCACAAAGGCA